>JBIIHR010000008.1:0-12255 GCA_044235655.1 Cyanobium sp.
TGGCTTTGCGGCCCATCAGCACCAGATCCACGTTGAGGCCCTGGGCCTTGAGCTCGGCAAAGCGCTGCTCGGTTTTCTTGATCACCGAAGAGTTGTAACCACCGCAGAGTCCCCGGTCCCCCGTGACGGCCAGGAGGGTGACCCGGTCGACGGCCCGCCCCTTGAGCAGGGGAGAGTCGGCCGTTTCGAAGGACATGCGCGTTTCCAGGTTCTGAAGCACCCGCGCCAGCCGATCGGCGAAGGGGCGGCTGCGGAGCACCTGCTCCTGGGCCCGGCGGACTTTGGCAGCAGCCACGAGGCGCATGGCCTCGGTGATCTTGCGAGTGTTCTTAACGGAGCTGATCCGGTCGCGGATCTCCTTGAGGTTTGCCATTTCGTGCCTCAGGCCGCTGCCAGCATGGAGGCCTTCACTTCTGCAATGGCAGCCTTCAGAGTGGCCTCAGAAGCATCGCTGAGCTGCTTCTCGCCCATCACGGCGGTGATGTAATCGGCCTTGTTGGTGCGCAGATACTCCCGGAGCTCACGGCAGAACTGGGACACCTGGTCCACGGGCACGTCGTCGATCAGGCCCTTCACCCCGGCGTAGACCACGGCTACCTGTTCTGCCAGGTTGAGGGGGCTGAACTGGGGCTGCTTGAGCAGCTCCCGCAATCGCTTGCCCCGGCCCAACTGGGCCTGGGTTGCGGCATCCAGATCGGAGGCAAACTGGGAGAAGGCCGCCAGCTCATCGAACTGGGCGAGCTCCAGCTTCAGGGTGCCAGCAATTTTCTTGATGGCCTTGGTTTGGGCAGCACCGCCCACCCGGCTCACGGAGATGCCCACGTTGATGGCGGGGCGAAGACCGGAGTTGAACAGGTCAGAACTCAGGAACACCTGGCCATCAGTGATCGAGATCACGTTGGTCGGGATGTAGGCGGACACGTCACCGGCCTGGGTCTCGATGATTGGCAGGGCTGTCATCGAGCCCTTGCCCATGGCATCGGAGAGCTTGGCGGCCCGTTCCAGCAGACGGCTGTGGCAGTAGAACACATCGCCGGGATAGGCCTCCCGACCGGGAGGACGGCGCAGCAGCAGCGACATCTGGCGATAGGCCTGGGCCTGCTTGGTGAGGTCGTCGTAGACCACCAGGGTGGCCTTGCCCTTGTACATGAACGACTCGGCGATGGCCGCACCGGTGTAAGGGGCCAGGTATTGCAGAGCGGCGGGATCGGACGCATTCGCGGCCACAATCACGGTGTAGTCGAGGGCACCACGCTCCCTCAGCACCTCCACCACGTTGGCCACCGAAGCCGCCTTCTGTCCCACCGCCACATACACACAGACGACGTCTTCGCCCTTCTGGTTGATGATCGTGTCCAGAGCAATGGCCGTTTTGCCGGTCTGGCGGTCGCCGATGATCAGCTCCCTCTGGCCCCGGCCGATGGGGATCATGGCGTCGATGGCGGTGATGCCCGTCTGCATGGGCTCATGCACCGACTTGCGCTGGATGATGCCCGGCGCCATGGACTCGATCAGGCGGGTCTCGCTGGAAGGAATCTCGCCCTTGCCATCGATGGGCTGACCCAGGGAATTCACCACCCGGCCGAGCATGCCGTCGCCCACAGGCACAGCGGCGATCTTGCCGGTGGCCTTCACCGTGCTGCCCTCCTGGATGCCAAGACCTTCACCCATGAGCACCACACCCACGTTGTCTTCCTCGAGGTTGAGGGCGATGCCTTCGGTGCCGTCCTCGAACTGCACCAATTCACCAGCCATCACCTGCTCGAGGCCATAGATGCGGGCGATGCCATCACCCACCTGGAGAACGGTGCCCACGTTGCTGACGGACACCGAGCTGTCGTAGTCGGCGATCTGCTGTTTGAGGATCGCGCTGATCTCGTCGGGGCGGATGGAAACCATGGCTGGAAAGTCCCGGGGGGGAGCGGAAGAGAGGAGGAGAGGGCGTTTGAGGAGGAGGGGAGCTAGCCGGCGGAGGCCAGAGCCAGACCAAGACGGCGAACCTGGCCCTGAAGGCTGGCATCGATCACCTTGGAACCGACCCGCAGCACGAACCCACCAATGAGGGAGGGATCGACGGCGGTGACGATTTCCACCTTGTCGGTGCCGGCCACGGCCTTCACCTTTTCAGCCAGCTGAGCCTGCTGGGCATCGCTCAGAGGAGATGCAGCAGTGATGGTGGCCAGGGCGATGCCGTTCTGTTCTCGGTAGAGCTCAAGCATCCGTTCGAGAACGGAGTCGAGGACCCCGATCCGACGGCGGTCGGCGAGGAGCTTGAGCAGGTTGAGGAAAGTGGGGCTGATGTCCTGACCAAAGAGGGACACCAGGGCCTGCTTCTTGGCCTCCGGCTCGAGAACGGGGGAGATCATGGCCTCCCTCAGTTCAGGAGAGGACTGCCAGACAGAGAGGAGCTCCCGGGCCTGGGTGATCACCTGTTCGGTCTCCCCGGATGCGGCCGCCAACTGGAGGAAAGCGTCCGCGTAGGGGGTGGTGATGGCGTTGAGAAGGGGCATCAGCTGTTCCCCAGGGATTGGATGGACTGGTCGATGAGCTTGGCCTGGGCCTGCGCATCGAGCTTGCCGGGCAGGGCGGCGAGAGCCGTTTCAATGGCCTTCAGGGCCGTTTCACGACGAAGCTGGTCGGTCACCCTGGAGGCCTCGTTGGCCAAATCAGAGGAGGCTGCCTGCTTCATCCGGGCGATCTCCTCGATGGTGCGCTGCTCGCTCTCAAGGCGAATCGCATCGGCGCGAGCCTTTCCGTCTGCGCGGATCTGGTCGGCCTTCTTCTGGGCATCCGCCAGGCCCTTCTGGACCTCGGACAGGGCCGTAGAGGCGGAGGTGAGCCGCTCCTCAGCATCCTTGAGATCACTGAGAATGGCGGAACGGCGCCGTTCGAGAATGCTGCCGAGGAAACCCCGCAGAAACCACACCAATCCTGCGATCACGATCGCCAGGTTGATGATGTTGGTTTCGAAGGGATTGAAATTGAGCCCGAAGCCGCCATGGCTGGCCAGGAGCTGGGGCAGAGAGGCGGTCATGGGGTGGGAAGCAAGCGAGAGACGATCTGCTGACCGAGGGCCCTTGCCTGTTGCTCAAGCTGAGCTTTGGCGTTGTCGCGCTCGGCATCGATCTCACGACGGGCCTCCTCGCGGGAGGCATTGGCGGCAGCCGTGGCTTCGGCCAGGGCAGCCCGGTAGAGACGATCCATCTCTTGCTCGGCTTCGACCACAAGGGTCTGGGCATCCTGCCGGGCACCTTTGAGCTGGGCCTTCAGGTCGGCTTCAAGACGCTCGGCCTGGGCCAGCTTGCTCTTGGCCTCTGCACGGCTGGTGTTGATGTAGCCCTCCCTGTCCTCAACGGCCTTGCCGACCGGGCGGAAGAAGAGCGCATTGAGGATGAAGGTGAGGAGCACCACCTGAAGCGCCATCAAGGGCAGGGTGGCATCGAGATCAAAAAGACCTCCCTCCTGGGCACCGGCTTCGGCAAGCAATAGCCAGCTGGTCATGGAGCGGCGCGGGTGAAACGGCGTGGGCGAGATGGAGAGGATTGAGGGGGCAGGAGGAACCGTGAGACACGATTCCTCCCACGCCGTGCTCAACCGGCGAAGGGGTTGGCGAAGAGCAGCACAAGAGCCACCACCAGGCCGTAGATGGTGAGAGCTTCCATGAAGGCCAGGGAGAGCAGCAGGGTGCCGCGGATCTTGCCTTCAGCTTCGGGCTGGCGAGCGATGCCTTCGACAGCGCCGCCTGCTGCGGTGCCCTGGCCAATGCCAGGACCGATGGCACCAAGACCGACGGCGAGACCGGCAGCCACAACGGAGGCGGCGGCAGTGAGGGAATCCATGGGGTAACGGGGGATGGGAGTCGCTGGAGGCCTGATGGCCATGGCCTGTAAAGGCCGGGGATGGAACCGGATGGAACCTGGCGCTTGGACATCTCCTGGATGGAGCCGAGGGAGATGGGCCCGGACAAAGCCGGACCTGCGCGCAGAGAGTTTGCCAGAGCGCTGGACAGCGGGACTGGGCTAGTGGTGCTCCTCGTGCACGGCCTCGCCGATGTAGTAAGCGGCGAGGGTGGCGAAGATGAGGGCCTGAATGGCACTGGTGAACAGCCCGAGAAACATCGCGGGGAGGGGGACGATCAGGGGCACGAGGAAGGCCAGAACGGCCACCACGAGTTCATCGGCCAGGATGTTTCCGAAGAGACGGAAAGAAAGGGAAAGAGGCTTGGTGAAATCCTCCACGATCTTGAAGGGAAGCATGATCGGGGTGGGTTCCACGTAATACTCGAAGTAGCGGAAACCTTTTCTGCTCAGGCCTGCATAGAAGTAGGCCAGAGACACCAGCAAGGCCAAAGCGATGGTGGTGTTGATATCGGCTGTGGGAGCGCCGAGTTCGCCGCTGGGCAGATGGATCAACTTCCAGGGAATGAGGGCTCCACCCCAGTTGCTGACGAAGATGAAGAGGAAGAGTGTGCCAATGAATGGCAACCAGTCGCGATAGGCCTTTTCCCCGATCTGCTCACGGGAGAGGTCGCGGATGTAATCCCAGAGAAATTCGAGGAGGTTTTGCACACCGGCAGGCTCTCTCTGCATGCGACGGGTGCCAACCACGATCAGGGCCAGCAGGGCACCGATCACCACCCAGGAGCTGAGGAACACCTGGCCGTGGATCTTGAGATTGCCCAGAATCCAGTAAAAGTGCTGACCCACCTCAAGTGCGGCAAGGGGGAGCAGGGGCATCGCGAAAGGCATTGGAACCATCGGATTGGACAATTCCGGATGAACATCCGGATCGGGAAATCAGCTTGTCGATGGGACATCGACAAAAAGGGGGATCAGGCGTCGAGTAAGGCCTGAACCAAGAGGGCCGGTTTGTAGAGCAGGAAACCCAGCAGGGCAGGCAACAGATGCAGCTGGGGCAGCTTGGCAGCTGCAAGCACCAGCACAATCGGAACCAGGAGCTGAACCTTGCTCACCGATTTGCTGCTCACACCGAGGCGGGAAACGCTTCTGGAGAGCAGAACCAGATAGAGGAGGCCGCAGAGGGCACCCACCAGGGCGCTGAGGGCAGCCGTCAGGCCGAAGGCGAGGCCGACTGCTGGTACGGCCAGGGCCGCTGCCACCGTGGTGGCCACCAGCAGGCGCCGCCGAAGGCGGCGATAGTGATCCATCCCATCCAAGCCGACCGGAGAAACCGGTGCGGGGGGGATGGAGTGGTCTGTCGAGGGGGAGGTGGCCAGCCTTTCTTCCGCCGCCGAAGGTGTCTCGGCGTCGGAAGGAGTGGCAAGGGCAACCGCCAATCTGAAGAAGACCTTATGGAGCGGTGGGAATTTATCACGCGGGCTCCATGCGAGCGCCATCAGGGAGCGACCGGAAGGAGCACCCTTCGCTCGATCAGGCGTCGTGCGCGCTCCAGCCGTTCCCCCTCCTCCATGGCCAGGGGCAGGGCTCCCAGAGGGGTCCCTGCCGGGGCGGCCTGCAAGCTCTCCATCAAGGTCAGATCGGCGGGCTCAATCTCCAGAGGGCGGAGATCGGCATCCAGCAGGTCCGTCCCGGGCCAGCCCCAGAGACAGCGGTTCGTCTCACCTGCCGCAGCCAGCAGGGCGCTGTCCTCCCCCCAGTCGCAGCGGGTGATGGGCTCCCGGCTCACAAAGAACTCAAAGTGGCTGATGGACGGATCCAGCGCCTCCACGAGAGCCCATTGCTGGCGAGGGCTGAGGGCCCGAGCCCGATCGAGCAGCTCCCCGGAGAGCAGACGGGCCGGATCCCACACTTCCGGATTCGAAAAGCCCGCAAAGTGGAGATCGGCCTGGGCCAGGAAGCCCAACAGTCCCTCGAGGGTATAGCTCGTCTCCTGGGGATGCAGATACATGTCCGCGAAGTTGGCATCGGCCGCCGTATCGAGGGCCCAGCGCTCTTCATGGTGGCGGCGCAGCCTGTTGTCCGGCGGCAGGTCGGCCAGCAGGCGACGGCCCAGCCGGAGCCCCTCGGCCCCGGTGCCGACACCCAGCAGGCCCAGGGCCCTCTGGGTGTGGTGGATCTCCCAGCGCCCCGCATCGGCATAAAGAAACAGATGCAGCAGGCCCCCGGGGGCCAGCCGCTCCGCCAGGGCACGCAGACCGGCCTCCGGCCTGGCCAGATGGTGGAGCACCCCCACCGAGTTGATGGCATCGAAGGGGCCCTCATCGCCCAGATCGAGCAGGCTCCGCTGCTCGATTCGCAAGTCCTTCACCTTCCCGGCCCCGCCGGAGCGGCGCAGGCGCTCCCGCGCCACCTCCAGGGCCCCCGGGCTGATGTCCACGGCCAGCACGGAGGCCCCTGGATTGAGGTGGCAGAGATAGTCGGTGCTCACCCCCGTGCCGCAGCCCGCATCCAGCACCCGCCAGGGTCTGGGGCCGCCCCCCGGAGAGCGGGGTGGCAACACCCCACGCACCGCCGCCACCACGCTGTCGATGCACCAACGCCAGTTGTACCCAGGGGGTGGACCATCCTGGAGGGGATCGCCGGGGTAGGGGAAGCGGTCATAAAAAGCGCTCACCACCGGCGTGGCGGCATCCATCGCGGCATCCTGCATGGGCAACCCCTGGGCCCTTTCAGATTCCTTCAGTCTGATCAGAACCGCCCGGCGGCTGCAAACATTTGTTCATGTGCTCCCTGAGGGCCCACGGGGCAGCCGTAACGTGCCGAGGCCCGGCACGCTCCCGTTCATGACTGTGACCGCCAGCAGCGGCAGCACTAGGGTCAATCCCCAGCTCTACGACACCCTGCCCCTCTCCAGCGTCCGTCAGGCGGAGCAGCAGGATCGCTTCCCCGACGGAGGGGAACTGCAGACCCTCATCACCTTCTTCCAAAGCGGGCAGACCCGCGTGGAAGCGGCCCAGAGGATTTCGGCCAATGCCGCCGCCATCGTGGCCAGGGCCGCCAACCGCATCTTTGTGGGCGGCACGCCCCTCTCCTACCTCGATACCCCCCTGGGCACGCCGGCCATGGGCGAGGGCACTCCCCTGGCCGCCGACCAGGTCGCCTTCCAGCGTTCGGTGCAGACCTTCGTGGGCGGAACCGCCACCACCAAGGGCCGCGGCAACGTGATCAGCCGCCTCCTGGAAGGGGCCAGCGGCGACGCGGACGTGAGGGTGGTGCTGCCCAGTGGCTTCAACCCCATCTCCGTCGGCGTCTACGGCACGGAGCGGATGAAGAAGTCCATCCGCGACCTGGCCTGGTTCCTGCGCTACGTGGGCTACGCCCTGGTGGCCGGCGATCCCAGCATCCTGGCCGTCAACACCCGGGGGCTGAAGGATGTGCTGGAGAAAGCCTGCTCCCTGGCTGCCACCAACGTGGCCCTTCAGGAGATGCGAGCGGCCGCGGCCGAACTCTTCAAAGGGGAACCGGAAGCCCGTTCCCTGGTGATCGAGTGCTTCAACGTGCTCCTCAAGGAGCTGGAGGTGCCGACGCCCTCCACCCGGCAACGGCTGGGGAGCCCGGTCAACCAGGGGCTCCAGCTACCGGCGATCTATGCCCTGGCCGCGGAGGGCCGCCAACGGTTTGTGATGAAGCCCGGCCTCTCTGGCCGGGAGAAAGCCGAGATCATCCGGGCCGCCTATCGCCAGGTGTTCGAGCGCGACATCCTCAAGGGGTACTCCCAGGAGGTGTGCCCCGTTGAGGCCACCCAGTGCCGGCAGGGCCAGATCTCCATGCGGGAGTTCGTGCGAGCCCTGGGGCGCAGCAAGGAATATCGCCAGCAGTTCTATGGCCGCTTTTCCAACAGTCGGGTGGTGGAGCTGGCCTTCCGCCATTTTCTCGGCCGCGGGCTGAGCTCGATCGAAGAATTCCGCTATCACTTCGCCATCGTCAGCGACCAGGGGCTGAACGGTCTGGTGGACGTGCTGGTGAACAGCATGGAATACGCCCGGGTCTTCGGCGAAGAAACGGTGCCCTACCTGCGGGACCTCGGAGAAGAGGCTCAGGAGAGCGCGGGCTGGGGATCCAACCGCAAGCTCTTCCGCTTCAGCGCTCCCTTCGAAGGGGCACCCCAATACATCACCCTTTACGCCTCCTACCGCCAGCCTCTGCCTGATCAGCATGCCTATGGCGGCGGCAATGACCCCCTGGCCCTCACCTACGGCGCCATCTTCCCCTCCGGCACGGCGTCGGTCGCCACCCGCGCCGTGCCCTTCAGCTACGACAGCCGCCGCATCCTGATCAGCAACGGACTGAAGCAGCCTGGCCAGATGGACAGCCCCCAGTTCCGCAAGGCCACCCCCCGCAGGGTGGGTCCGAGGGTGGTGCGCCTACAGCAGATCGCCACTGGGGGAAACAGCGTGCCCAACCGGGGCGGTCAGCCGAGCGTGCGCGGCAGCGAATCCTCCACCCAGGGGGTGATCCGTGCGGTGTATGCCCAGGTGCTGGGCAACAGCGGCTATGCCGGTGAACGCAACACGGTGGAGGAGATCAAGCTGGAGAACGGCGACATCAGCCTGCGCGAATTCGTGCGGCAGGTGGCCCGTTCGAATGCCTTCCGCCGCCGCTACTGGAGCGGCCTCTACATCTGTAAGGCGATTGAAGTGATGCATCGCCGGCTGTTGGGCCGTCCCACCTTCGGGCGCTGGGAAATCGATGCCTATTTCGACACCGCTGCCCGCAAAGGCTTCTACGGCGTCGTTGACGCCATGATCAACTGCCCCGAATACACCGGCACCTTTGGGGAAGACACCGTTCCCTACGAGCGGTTCATCACCCCGACAGACCTCAACACCCGTCGGGTGCCGGCCCTGCGTCGCCCCCTGGATGTGGCGGCGATTCCGGATCTCACCCCCATTCCCCGCCCTGACGTGCCTGCCCCCCAGCAGATCCGCACGCCCGGCAATCTCACCCCTCGCAACCTCCCGCCCCGCCCCCAGGCCGCCCGCGGCGGCTGGTCCGCCCAGATCACAGGTGGCGAGGTCATGGCCCCACCCATCCGAAGCGATGGCGGTCCTGGCACCCTTCGCCAGGCACCAGCTCCCTCCCGCACCTGGCGGCCGCAGCCATCGGTCGCTCCCTCGTGGAGCGCGGGCACGGCCACTGCACCTACCCGCTCGGCGACCACAACGGCTCCAGTCAGTCCCAAGGCACCAGCCTCCGTTCCGACCCTCGGTTCCTGGCAAGCCTCGGTGTCGGCCGCCGGGCTCAGCCTGGGAGCAGGACCGGCATCGGGTCCGACCCAAGCCATGGAGAAGGCTCTGCGCAGCTCAAATCCCCAGGGGTTCCGGCGCCGCCAGAGCCTGGGACGGCCCGTTCAGCTTCCCAGTGCCCCGAGTGAAAGCCAGCTCAAGGAAGTGGTGAATGCCACCTACCGCCAGCTGCTGAACCGCGTTCCATTTGCGGCCGAACGGCTGCGGGATGCGGAATCCCAACTGCGGGACGGCCAGATCTCCGTGGCCGAATTCGTGGGGCTGATCGCGAACAGTGAGCTCTTTCTGCAACGCCTCAACAAGCTGGCCCCGCTCCGGGCAGCGGCAGCGGCCCACCTGGCCCTGCTCGGAAGGGCGGCCCAGCCCGCAGAGGCCAGTCGTTTTCTGGCCACGCGCACAACCCAAGGATTGGGGGCCGCAGTGGCACAAGTTCTCTCCAGCGAGGCTTACGCCAGCTCGTTTGGTCAGAACACCGTGCCCTATCTGGGCGGGCTGAACACCTCAGACGGCATCCCCCTTACCACCGTGAACCGTTCTGCCGAGCTCTACGGCGGCAATGGGGGCCTCACCCCGAGCCCCCGATCAGCCATCTGAGCGCTGGCCTCCGGCCCTGTCTCCCTGAAAAGCCTCCGCGAGCCGGGGGCTTTTTTGTTGGGACAGCGGGATCGGAATCTCCTGCAACAGATGATGAGAAAAAGCACTCTTTCTGTGCCATCTATGCATCGCCAAACTCATTGCAAGCCAAGGGATCTCACGCAACTATCGCCATGAAGATCTGTTACCGACGTTCCGGGCGGAGCGGGCCTCTAGCGCAGAATGATTCGGCGATCGGCACAAACCGATCACACCCTTACCCACCGGATACCGGTCTCCTTAACGGTGACCGCTTGTTTCGAGGCAGAACTGCATGAGCATCGTCTCCAACTCGATCATCAACGCGGACGCCGAAGCCCGCTACCTCAGCCCTGGCGAACTCGACCAGGTCAAATCCTTCGTTGCAGGAGGCCAACGCCGCCTGCGCGTTGCCCAAGCCCTCAGCGAGAGCCGCGAACGCATCGTGAAGCAGGCCGCTGGCCAGCTTTTCCAGAAGCGGCCCGATGTCATCTCCCCCGGCGGCAACGCCTACGGCGAAGAGATGACTGCCTCTTGCCTGCGGGACATGGATTACTACCTGCGGCTGGTCACCTACGGCGTGGTTGCCGGGGATGTCACTCCCATTGAGGAGATCGGCATCATCGGTGCCCGCGAGATGTATCGCTCCCTGGGCACCCCTCTTGAAGCCATGGCAGAAGCCGTGCGGGAAATGAAGGCGGTGGCCACCAGCATCCTCACCGGCAGTGATGCCGAGGAAGCAGGCTTCTACTTCGACTACGTGGTCGGCGCCCTCTCCTAGGCCCATCCATCCCCCCCACCGCCACTCAACGGGATTCCATGCAAGACGCCATCACCAACGTCATCAACCAGGCAGACGTCCAGGGGCTTTACCTCGACGGCTCTGCCATGGGTCGCCTCGAGAAGTATTTCACCAGCGGTGAATTGCGCGTCCGGGCTGCGGCCACCATCAGCGCCAATGCTTCCGCCATCATCAAAGAAGCGGTTGCCAAATCGTTGCTCTATTCGGACATCACCCGTCCGGGCGGCAACATGTACACATGCCGCCGGTATGCCGCCTGCATCCGCGACCTGGACTATTATCTCCGCTACGCCACCTACGCCATGCTGGCTGGCGACACCTCCATTCTCGATGAGCGGGTGCTCAACGGGCTGAAGGAAACCTACAACTCCCTTGGCGTGCCCATCGGCGCCACGGTCCAGTCGATCCAGGCCATGAAGGAAGCCACCGCTGCCCTCGTCGGCCCCGATGCAGGACGGGAGATGGGTGTCTACTTCGATTACATCAGCTCTGGGCTGGGCAACTAACCACCCCTTCGCCCTCAGGAACACCATGCGCCTGTTCAAAGTCACCGCCTGCATACCCAGTCCAGAAAAAGCCCGCACCCAGAGGGAAATTCAAAACACCTACTTCACCAAGTGGGTTCCCTATGACAGCTGGTTTGCCGAACAGCAGCGAATCATGAAACAGGGCGGGAAAATCCTGAAGGTTGAGCTGGCCACTGGCCGCCGCCAACAGAATTGTGGCAACTGAGCCTTGATTCACCTCCCAAGCCCAGCAATTGCTGGGCTTTTTTCATGGCTGGGTGATGGGGCTCGACAAAACCTGGGTTCGCCGGCTGAATAGGGGGCTCGCTCCAAGAATTCCAGCCCTTCCGCTTCGTCCACTCCCCGCTCCATGGATTCCTACCCCCAGACCCGCCAGCCCACATCTCCCCAGGGTCTGCTTCCCATTCCCTGGGACCAGTGGCCCGCTGAGGCCCGCTTGATGCTCGGCCTGGTGGCCCTCTGGAGTCTGCTGGGAATGATGGTGCTCTCCTCGGCCAGCTGGTGGGTGGCGGATCGGGAGATGGGAGATGCGGCCTATTACATCAAGCGCCAGGGCCTTTGGATGGTGGCCAGCTGGGCCCTCTTCTGGCTGGCCATCCGCACCAACCTGCGGCGCTGGCTCCACCTGGCCCCAAAAGCCCTGTTGATCGGGGGGGTTCTCGTGGCGGCCACCTTGGTGGTGGGGAGCACGGTGAATGGTGCCAGCCGGTGGCTCGTGCTGGGGCCCATCCAGATTCAGCCCACAGAATTGGTGAAACCCTTCGTGGTGCTTCAAGGGGCCGTGCTGTTTTCCCACTGGCGACGCATCGGAGCTGATCAGAAACTCCTGTGGCTTGGGGTGTTTGCCGTGCTGATCCTGCTGATCCTCAAGCAGCCCAACCTCAGCACCGCCGCCCTGACGGGGTTGCTGCTGTGGTTGATGGCCCTGGCGGCTGGGCTGCCGCTCTTCCAGCTCCTCGGAGCCGCCGGCGGGGGGTTCCTGGTGGGAGCCAGCAGCATCCTGATTAATGAATACCAGCGGGATCGGGTGACCTCCTTTCTCGACCCCTGGAAAGATGACCAGGGCTCTGGCTATCAACTGGTGCAGAGCCTGCTGGCCATTGGCTCTGGAGGATTATTTGGGCAGGGTTTTGGTCTCTCCACCCAAA
>JBIIHR010000010.1:0-12245 GCA_044235655.1 Cyanobium sp.
CCCTTTCCATTGCTGAACCCAGCGAAGGGCAGTTGCTGGCCGTGGCCAAGGAGCACTTCGGCAACCTGCCCCACCGCCGCCCCCTGGTGATTCCGGGTCAGGAGGTGGTTGAGGGGTAGCTGGCCAGCACCCTTTCAAAAAGTGAGCAGGCGCCACGAATGCCCTCCACACTCGCGGAGGCCGCTGCTGCTTTTGCTGCCAGCCCCCAGCTGCGCCAGGCCATGGGGGAGGCTCTCCACGGTTCCCTGATCGATAGCCAGTTGTCTGAGCTCGGACGCAGTGCCGCCCTCAGCGATCAGGCCCTGATGGCGGCCAGTGGCTGGTGGCCCCTCGTGGGCGGGTGGCAATCTGGTACCAACCCTTCCCTGGAGCCCTGAGGTGGCGGTGTGCCCCGTGCTGCGCCTGGGGGATCCCCGGTTAAGGCAGCTTTCCTCACCCGTACCAGAAGAGTGGTTCGGCGGAGACATGCTGGCGAGCTTGCTCACCGATCTGCGTGACACCATGGCCGCCCGGCAGGGTGCGGGGCTGGCGGCGCCCCAGATCGGTCGGCCCTGGCGTGTGGTGATCTATGGCATCAATGGCAATCCCCGTTACCCCGAAGCCCCGCTGATCCCGCAAACGGTGTTGATCAACCCTCTGCTCACGCCGGTGGGTACGGCCTCCCAGGTGGGCTGGGAAGGTTGCCTGAGTGTGCCTGGGTTGCGGGGGCAGGTGGCGCGCTGGCAAACACTGCAACTCGCCTGGCGCGATTCACTCGGGCAGGCCCATGAGGCACGGGTGGATGGCTTTCACGCCCGTGTGGTGCAGCACGAATGTGACCATCTCGATGGGTTGCTCTTCACCGATCAGCTCGTGGATCCCGCTGCCTTCGGATTTGAGGAGGAGCTGGGGGCGGCCGGTCGGCTCTAGATGGGCGTGTTGCTCTCCTGGCGCCCGAACGCGATGAAACATGAGATAGAAAAGCCGGTGACTGGATTTGAACCTGCGACCTACTGATTACGAATCAGTTGCTCTACCGCTGAGCTACACCGGCGATCGGCCGAAACTAGCATTCTCCCAGTGCCTGGATCATCGTGGGATCAAAACTGGATCCAGAGTTGAGGGAACGCCTCCTTCAGGAGGCCCGCACCCCCTGGAGGGGGCTCAGACGGGCCCTGTGGTTTGCCCTCCTGGCCTCGGCCGCGGTGGGGCTGGCCACCATGGCGATGCGAGGGGCATCGGGTGAAGTGGTGCCCTCAAGCGATTGGCTCATCCAGGTGAGTGCCCTCCTGGTCTGCGGGGGGTTGCTCTGGTTCGATCGACAACGGCGACCGGTCGACAGCTGAGGGGGCATCTGGATCGGTGGCGGCGTCGGTGTTGATGTCGCTGGGTTTCCGGGGCGCTGGACCGCTCGGGGGTGGGAAGAGCAGGGGGGAGGGCAGGAGGAGGGGCACCCCCAGGCTGAGTCTGGTGTCCCTGAGCTCCTCTTGGCCCATGGGCGGGGTGGCCTCCACCACCCTCTCGGAGCGGGTGAGGAGCCAGACGGCCTGGACCAGTTGCTGCCACTGCCAGAGCATGAGGGCCAGCAGAAGGGCAGCCAGCAGCAGGGCCACGGGCCTGGGAAGGTGGCCCGGACGCCAGAGGGGAGCTGCGATGGCGGACTGTTGATCCAGTCGGATCAGAAGGGGGAGGAGGGCGACGGATCCCAGGGCGGGGCCAAGAAGTTTGAGGGGCAGGGCGTTCTGCAACCCGCTCAGGCGTTGCTGCAGCTCCCGCCGGCCCCGGGCCGGAATCTGGACCAGCAGCACGGACCACACATCCGCGGGTATCCGCCACAGCAGCAGGGCCGGCGCGACCGCCCCCAGGCTCCAGCAGAGCAGCTCCTCTACCAAGGGCACCGGGCCAGGATCACTCCCGCCCAGCACCAACAGGACCAAGAGGGCTTCCAGGGGAAGAACCGCCAGGCCCAGGAGCTGGATCCACAGGAGGGGTTCCGTGCGAGGGGTCACCGGTGTCAGGTGCTCAAGGTGCGCCGCTGGGTGACCAGCTTGTAGGCCTCGATGCGATCCCCCTCCTGCCAGGAGGAGAAGCGATCACAGCCGATGCCGCACTCGAAGCCGGTGGCCACCTCCTTGACGTCGTCCTTGTTGCGACGGAGGGAGTCCAAGTCGCCTTCGTACACCACTTCCTTGCCGCGATGCACCCGCACCTTGCAGTTGCGCTGCACCTTGCCGTTGGTGATGTAGCAGCCAGCCACAGCGGCCTTGCCGATGGTGAACACCGCCCGCACCTCCGCTCCGCCAAGGGCTTCCTCTGCCAGTTCGGGTTCCAGCAGACCTTCCATCGCCAGCTGGATGTCCTCCAGCAGCTTGTAGATCACCTCGTAGTCGCGCACATCCACCCCGGTGGCGTCTGCCGCTCGCTTGGCCCCTGGGGCCATGGAGGTGTTGAAGCCCACGATCACGGCACCGGAGGCTGCAGCCAGATCCACATCGGTTTCGGTGATCTCGCCCGGGGCCGAGAGCAGCACCCGCACCTGCACTTCCTCCTGGGGCAGCTGTTCGAGGGAGCCGAGGATCGCCTCCACGCTGCCCTGAACGTCTGCTTTGAGGATGATGTTCAACTCCTTGAGCTCCCCTTCGCTGGCCTGGCCCGACATCGAAGCCAGGGAGACCCGACGGGAGGCCATCTGTTGGGCCAGACGGCTGGCTCGGGCTTCCGTGGCGCGATCACCCACCACTGCCCGAGCACTCTTCTCATCGGCATACACCTCAAACTCATCACCGGCGGTGGGCACCTCACTGAAGCCCAGGGCCTCCACCGGTGTGGAGGGGCCAGCCACCTTGACCCGCTTGCCGCTGTCATCCACCATCGCTCTCACCTTCCCAAGCACGGGGCCTGCAGCCAACACATCCCCGTTGCGCAGGGTGCCGTTCTGAATCAGCAGGGTGGCCACAGGACCCTTGGCCTTGTCGAGGTGGGCCTCGATCACCGTTCCGCGGGCCATGCGGTCGGGGTTGGCCTGCAGATCCTCCACCTCGGAGACCAGGAGGATCATCTCCAGCAATTGGTCGATGTGGTCGCCCTTAATGGCGCTCACCGGCACCATCACCGTGTTGCCTCCCCAGTCCTCCGCCACCAGGTCGTGGCCAGAGAGCTCCTGCTTCACCCGATCCGGTGAGGCCCCTTCCTTATCGATCTTGTTGATCGCCACCACGATCGGCACTTCCGCCGCGCGGGCGTGGCTGATGGCCTCCAGGGTCTGGGGACGCACGCCGTCATCGGCTGCCACCACGAGCACGGCCACGTCGGTCACCTTGGTGCCCCGGGCCCGCATGGCCGTGAAGGCCTCGTGCCCCGGAGTGTCGAGGAAGGTGATCCTCCGCATCTCGCCTGCATGGGGGACTTCCACCTGATAAGCGCCGATGTGCTGGGTGATGCCCCCGGCTTCCCCTGCCGCCACCCGGGTCTTCCGGATCGCATCGAGCAGACTCGTCTTGCCGTGGTCGACGTGGCCCATGACCGTCACCACGGGGGGACGGCGGATGAGGTGCGCCAGATCGCTTTCCTCAATCATCTCCACGGTCTTCGCGGCCGCCGCCTGCACGTCATCCTCCAGAACGGGAACGCCGAATTCGTCGGACACCGTCTCGATGGTGGGCAGATCCAGGGTTTGGGTGACCGTGGCAATGATGCCTTTGAAGAAGAGGCTCTTGATGATCTCCGAGCTCTCCACCCCCAGTTTGTCTGCCAGCTCCTGCACCGTCAGGTTCCCATCGGGGACCACGAGCATCTCGGGCCGTTGGGCCTTGGCTTCGCGGGCTGCGCGCAGTTCCATGGCCCGGCGGCGCTGCCGCTGGCGGGTGGTTTCCTTCTTGCGTTTGCGCACGGCCACGCTGGGCTTGGGCGCGGCGGCGGCAGCACGAGGCTTGGCTGGGCGGGCCAGGCTGGCCTGCAGCACCATCGCCTCCTGTTCCCCGGCGTAGCCGCCCGTTTCGGCGGTGAGCGCATCATCGTTTTCTCCGATGATGTGCACCTTCTGGCGCTGTTTCTGGGGCGTGCGGCTGCGCAGGGCCTCCAGCTTGGCGCTGTCATCCCAGTCAGGACGGCGGGCGCGGGTGGGACCAGCCGGTTGGGGAGGTTTGAAGCCGGGCCGGCGTGGGGGAGCGGGCGGGGTGGCGGTGGGCACCAGGGGCTGATCGCCCTCCGCTTTGCCACCTTCACCGCTGCGTTCCGGCCGCCTTGGCGGGGCTGCGGTGGGACGGCCACTCGGTTTCTGCAGCTGCATGAGCTCCCCAGGAGCCATGGGCTTCCGCATGCCCGTGGGTCGTCCGGGCCGGGTGGGAGCCCCGGCCCTAGGGGGTTCACCTGGGGTTGGGGTGCCACCGGATCCATCCCGGCGAATCGGCTTGCCAAACAGTTCAAGCGGGGTGCTGCCCCGGGCGGGGCCGGCAGGGCCGCGGCCCGGAGCCCCAGGGGGGCGGGTGCCCTGGCGGATGGGGGCAGGAGCGCCAGGGCGCTGGGGCCGGGGGGAGGGCGGAGCAGGTCTGGATCCGCTGCCCTGGGGGGGCTGTCCCCCGGGTTGGGGTCGGCCGACCAGTTGGGGCCTGCCGGAACCGCTGGGAGGGCTGCCGGGTTTGACCGGTCGGGGACTGGTCGATGGGAGGGGAGGTCGACCGCCTGGGGCCTGGCGCTGTTGCGGTGGGGACTGGGGCGACCGATTCACTGGCGCAGCCCCTGGCCTGGAGGGTGGGGCTGCGGGTCGCTCAGGGGCTCCGGCCAGGGGCCTGGCGGGGGGCGGCGGAGTTGGGGGCTTGTTGCCCTGGGTTAGGGCGGAGCCGCTATCCGCGTTGGGCCGCAGCACTGGGGGGACACTGGGCCGCTGGGGCGGAGCCGTTGGCCTAGGGGGTGGGGCTGACTGGGGTGCCTGGGATCTGGGGCTTTCGGTAGGGGGAGTGGCCGGTGCCGGGCGGGCCGGAGGCGGGGTGGCGGCCGCTGGCCGCGGCTGGGGCCTCGGGCTGGGGACGACGGCGGGTTTGTCTTCGCGCACTGGGCTCGGTGGCGTTGGCTGGGAGGTCCGGGGGGGCGGAGCGACGACAGGCCGTGCCGGAGTGACAGGGGACGGCGGTGGGGTGGGTGCACCGCTGGCCGCTGGAGCAGCAGGCATTTTCGCGGGCTGGGGACTGACCGGAGCGGGGGGCTGACCTGGGGCTTTCTTGACCGAAAGGATGGTTTTTCCAGGGACAGCCTGGGTAGCCGGAGCGCCGCCGGGCTGCCCTTGCCCACGGATCAGGGCGCGAATCCGGGTGGCCTCCTCATCACTGATGGAGCTGCTGTGGCTGCGTGCGGGGATCGCGAGCTTCTCGGCAGCGTCGAGCACGTCCTTGTTGTCCAGGCCCAGGTCCCGTGACAGCTCATAAATTCTCATCTTGCCGCTGCTGGTCATTCAGGTCTCCGATCGGGCGGGGCAATAGTTGCCACCGAGCCGCAGCCAGGCTGGGGCCATTGGTCATCTTGCCTCAGTGAGTGCTGCGCCGGAAGGCGCTTCTCCAGGGTGTGCAGGATCGAGTCATCCACGGCACAGCGCAGAGAGCGCTGCAACCGGCGTCGACGACGTGCCTCTTCCAGGCAGGTGGGTTCGGGGCAGAGATAGGCCGAGCGGCCCATCCCCCGATCCAGGGCAAGCCCACCCCCGGCAGGGAGTCTTACCACCCGCAACAGTTCTAGCCGGTTCCTGAGCTGGCGGCAGGCCACGCAGCGTCTCAGAACGGGCTTTCCCTGGCGGGTCATCACCGCTCCTCCGAGGCAGCCAGCTCCGGTTCTGCTGGGCTGAAGTCGGCTGAGGACTCCGCGTCGTAGGCGTCCTGCCCCTCGTCTTCGTCCTCCGGCAGGGGATACAACTCCCGCAGGCGGGCATCCTCCTCGGCCCGAGCCGCCTGCTCCGCCGCCAGGCGGGCTTCAGCCTCGGCCTGCTGGGCTTCGTCCTCCTGACGCTGGGCAATCTGCACGGCCACGGTTTGGTCTTCCTTGGACTGGTCGTATTCCTGGGAGTTCTTGATGTCGATCTTCCAGCCGGTCAGCCGTGCCGCCAGGCGCACGTTCTGTCCCTCCCTGCCGATGGCCAGGCTCAGCTGGTCCGGGGGGACGAGCACATGGGCGTGGTGACCTTCGGGATCCACCAAGCGGACCATCTCCACCCGGGCCGGACTCAGGGAGTTGGCAATGTATTGGCCGGGGTCGGACGACCAGCGGATGACGTCAATTTTTTCACCGCGCAATTCATTCACGACCTGCTGAATGCGGGAGCCTCGGGCTCCGATGCAGGCCCCCACCGGGTCCACCTCTCGTTCCACGCTGTCGACGGCCACCTTGGTGCGGGGGCCCACCGAGCGGCTTGGTGGGTTGGCCTCCCGCGCCACGGCCACGATGCGCACGGATCCTTCCTGAATCTCCGGCACCTCATTTTCAAAGAGGTACACCACGAGCCCAGCGTTGGCCCGACTCACAAACAGCTGGGGACCACGACGGGGTATTTCGCTCACTTCCTTGAGAAACACCTTGAACGTGGCGTTGGCCCTGTAGTTGTCGTTGGGCAACTGATCCCGGCGAGGCAGCTCCGCTTCCACCTCTGGCCGTCCCAGGCCGCTACTCACGGCCATGATCACGCTCTGCCGCTCGAAACGGATCACCCGTGCGGTCAGCACGGGATCTTCAAGATCGGCAAACTCCTCCTGGATCATGCGCCGCTGCTGGTCCCTCAGTTTTTGAGCCAGTACCTGCTTGGTGGTGGCGGCAGCCATGCGGCCAAAATCATCCTTCTCTGGGGTGACATCCAGCACAACCGTGTCGCCGATCTGGGCATCTTCAGCGACCTGTAAGACTTCCTCGATGGCGATCTGGTGGTCTTCGCTTTCCACCTCCTCAACAATGATTTTGCTTGCCAGAACCCGATAGCCCTCCTCATCAAGATCGAGCGCCACATCAAAGTTGGAAAAATATTCCTCATCAAAGGGATCTTCACTGATGCCCAGATAGAGCGTGCGTCGATAGCGCTCGTAACCCTTCAGCAGAGCCTCGCGCAGGGCGGCCTCAACGACCTGGGGTGGCAGTTTTTTCTCCTCACTGATGTCTTCAATCAGATTGTTGAGTCCTGGGAGTAAAACAAGGGCCATGGTATGGATGGGGAAGAGTGAAAGAAACGGCGGGCTTCGGGGTGGTTCAGCCGTCCTCGATGGCGCTGAGGCGAACTTCCAACACGGCGTCACGGGGGAGCTTCAGGGTGCGACCGCGCACGTTGATCGTGATGGAATCCTCGCTGCGCCCCAGCAGCAGCCCGCTCTTCCGGTTGGAGCCAGCTCCCTCGGGACGAAGGGTCACGTCCACGGGGAACCCTCGGAAGCTGGTGAAGTCCCGGTCGGTTTCCAGAAGGTCGCTCAGACCGGGGCTGCTCACCTCGAGCACGTAGGCCGATTCCAGGAGTTCGGCCCCTTCCAGGGCTTCCCCGAGGGGGCCACTGAGGGCTGCGCAGGACTCCAGGGTCACATCGCTGCCATCGGTCCGTTCCACGACAACCTGCACCGTCATCGGGATGTGATGGGAGAGGAGATGGACGTCCTTCACGGCGAGGCCAGCCGGTTCGGCCACCTGGCGGGCCAGCTCGGTGATGGGTGGGATGAGCGGATGGGCCAAGGTGGAACTGCGGCGAGAGCCGCCAGACCCATGGAGGAAACCTCCCCTGTGTGCCAGGGATGCCACAGGTGCATCCTTGACAGGGAGACCGTGTCCGGCGGACACAAATCCCACCCTAAAGGATGCCCTTTCCCTCTCCCCTTGCACCCTGCCTGTCCTAAGGGGCGCTCGCCGGTCCGCTGGCTCCTCCAGGCTGGGGTGAGAAGTCGAAACTGGGTGCCTCAGCGTAGTAGTCGCTGGTGGTGACCTCTCCCCGCAGGCTGAGGTCTTGGTTGATGCACTGGGCGCACTGCTCGGGGGTGCGCAGGTATTGGCACACCCGAGCCCAGAGCTTGGCGCGGGTGCCGGGCGCACCCTGGCTGAAGTACACCAGATCCGCTCCCCCCGCCATGCTCTGGATTTCAACGGTGCAGAGGTTGCAGCGCCGCCGCATTCCAGGGGGGATTGAAGTCATGGCTGGCGAAACACTCGCAGAAACTTAAGAGGGAATGTCCGCGGGAAGGATCAGATCGTGAGATCTGATCAAGATCCTTCAAACGGCGTTTGCAAAACAGCGGGACCGGAGGGGGAAATCCGGCACGGATGGGGTGTTGGCCCCTGCCTGAACCCATCTAGTTTCGTTTCATTGCGTCTGGAGACCTTCCTCCCCTGAACCCTCCTCTCAAACGGCTTTATCGCCGGCTTGGCTTCCTGCTGATGCCTCTGCTGCTGGTGCCCCTGTTCTGGCTAGCCCCCTGGGCGACCCTTCCCGCTGAGGCGATTCCGATCCAGGCTCCAGGCTCCAGTGCGGCCGCTCCGCAGGTTGGGGCCCCAACCCCCCTCACTCCTCCACCCCTGGGCGCCCCCCTGCCGGAGCGGGGAGCGGCCCTGGCTGCTCTGGCCGCCACGGCCAGTCCCCACAGTTTTGTGGCCGATGCGGTCCGACGGGCCGGGCCTGCGGTGGTGCGCATCGACACGGAACGAAATGTGGATCGCCAGGCCTTTGATCCTGCCCTGCTCGATCCCCTGCTGCGGGATCTGTTTGGGGATCCCTCCGGCAGCATGCGCGAGCGAGGTCAGGGTTCCGGGGTGGTCATTGATGCGGCCAAGGGCCTGGTGCTCACCAATGCCCACGTGGTGGACGACGTCGACTCTGTGGAGGTGACCCTGGCCGACGGTCGCCAACTGGATGGAACCGTTGTGGGCACGGATCGGGTCACCGATCTGGCCCTGGTGCGGATCTCCAGCAAGGGCAAGCTCACGGCGGCCAAGCTGGGAGATTCCGAAGCCCTGGAGGTGGGTGACTGGGCCATTGCCCTGGGGAGTCCCTACGGCCTGGAGCGCACGGTGACCCTGGGCATCGTGAGCAGCCTCCATCGCGACATCAACAGCCTGGGCTTTGCTGACAAACGGCTGGATCTGATCCAGACCGACGCGGCGATCAACCCGGGTAACTCCGGGGGAGCCCTGATCAATGCCAACGGGGAAGTGATCGGCATCAACACCCTGGTGCGTTCCGGCCCCGGGGCCGGACTGGGTTTTGCCATCCCCATCAACCTGGCCCACCGGGTGGCCGATCAGCTCGCTTCAGGCGGCACCGTGGTCCACCCCTATCTCGGCCTGCAGCTTGTGCCCCTCACCGCCCGGGTCGCCCGCGACAACAATCGGGATCCCGATGCCCTGGTGAAACTGCCCGAACGGGACGGAGCCCTTGTGCAGAAGGTTCTCCCTGACAGTCCGGCCGAGCTGGCGGGACTCAAGCGGGGTGACCTCGTGGTGGAGATCGCCGGCCAGGATGTGCACAACCCTTCGGCCCTCCTCCAGCAGGTGGAGAAGTCTGTGGTGGGCCAGCCTCTCTCCCTCAAAGTGCTGCGGGGGCAACGGGAGCTCCAGCTCTCGATCAAACCCGCCCAGCTGCCCGCCCCCACGAGCTGAGCCCAGCGCTTTGCTACGTTCTCGCCCCTCCCCACGCTTCTTGTCTTGCCATGTCGGATCTGCAGACCCAGATGAAGCAGGCCGTGGCCACCGCGGCCGTGGCCCAGATCCGGGATGGGATGGTGCTGGGGCTGGGATCCGGATCCACGGCAGCCTTGATGATTCAGGAGCTAGGGGCCAGGTTGAAGCGCGGTGAGCTCAGGGACATCACCGGTGTCACCACCTCCTTCCAGGGGGAGGTCCTGGCTGCTGAGCTGGGCATTCCCCTGCAGAGCCTGAACGCCATCCAGCGCATCGATCTGGCCATCGATGGGGCGGATGAGGTGGATCCCGCCCTGCAGTTGATCAAGGGGGGCGGGGCCTGCCATGTGCAGGAGAAGCTGGTGGCCCGTCGGGCTGATCGTTTCGTGGTGGTGGTGGATGCCACCAAGCTGGTGAACACCCTCAATCTCGGCTTCCTCTTGCCGGTGGAGGTGCTCCCCGGGGCCTGGCGCCAGGTGAAAGGCCAGCTCAAGGAGATGGGCGGCGAGGCGGAACTACGCATGGCGGTGCGCAAGGCTGGACCGGTGGTCACCGATCAGGGAAATCTGGTGCTGGATGTGACCTTTGCCGGTGGAATCAGTGATCCAGCCCACCTGGAGAAGGAGATCAACAATCTCCCCGGCGTGCTGGAGAACGGGCTCTTTGTCAATCTCACCGACCAGGTGTTGGTGGGGGAGATTGTGGATGGCGTGGCCTCCGTGCGCGAACTGGTCAAATCCTGAGCCGCAGGCGCACCGATTCGGCATGGCTGTGAAGGCCCTCGCTGCGGGCGAGTTCCATCACAGCTCCCCCCGTGGCTTCGAGGGCCTCCCGGTTGAAGCCAATCAGGCTGGTGTGCCGCAGAAATGTTTCCACGCTCAGGGCCCCTGAGAACCGGGCCGTGCCGCTGGTAGGCAGGGTGTGGTTGGGGCCTGCCAGGTAATCGCCCACAGCCTCAGGACTGAAGGCCCCCAGGAAGATGGCGCCTGCATGGCGAATCTGGTCGGCGAGGGGTTCGGGGTTTTCCACCAGGAGCTCCAGATGTTCTGGGGCAAACGCGTCGCTGAGCTGAGCCGCCGCGCTCAGGTCGTTGCACACCACGATCAGGCCCCAGTCGGTGAGGGCCTGGCGCACGATGGCGGCCCTGGGGTGATCCGCCAGCTGGGCCGCCACGGCCCCGGGAACGGCGGCGGCCAGCTCTTCACTGGTTGTGATGAGGATCGCCGCTGCGAGGGGGTCGTGTTCCGCCTGGGCCATCAGGTCCGCCGCCACCTGGTCGGCTCGGGCGCTGTGGTCGGCGATCACCAGCACTTCGCTGGGGCCGGCGAGTGAGTCGATCCCCACCCGCCCGTACACGGCCTTTTTCGCCAGGGTGACCCAGAGGTTGCCCGGACCACTGATCACATCCACCCGGGGGATCGACTCCGTGCCCCAGGCGAGGGCGCCGATTGCCTGGGCACCCCCCACGCGATACACCTCCCGGACGCCGGCGAGATGCGCGGCTGCCAGCACCGTGGCATTGGGTTCCCCATCCCGGCCCGGGGGGGTCACCATCACGATGCGCTCCACCCCTGCCACCTGCGCGGGAATGGCGTTCATCAACACGGTGCTGGGGTAGGCAGCTCGCCCCCCTGGCACGTAAAGGCCCGCCCGTTCCACGGGCCGCCAACGGCGTCCGAGACGTTCGCCATGGGCTCCCAGGATGGCCAGGTCCGCGGGCCGCTGCTGCTGGTGGAACGCGAGGATGCGCCCATGGGCCAGGGTGAGGGCCTCCTGCAAGGGGGGGGGCAGCCCCTCCCAGGCTTCTTGCAACCGGGTTTCCGGCACTCTGAGGGGGTCCGGCCGGACGCCATCAAAGGCTTCGCTGAGGCGCAGGAGAGCGGCGTCCCCCTCCAACCTCACCTGCTCGAGCAGGTGGGCCACCTTCTCCTCCTCCTGACCCATCTGGCTCCCCTCCGTGCGGGCGGCGATCTGTTGGAGCCTGGCGGCGGCAGCCTGGAGGTCTCGGAGGCAGGGGAGGATGGTTGTCCCGGAAGGAGCCCCAGGGGCGGGAAGGGAGGCGACCACGGGGAGAGAAATGCTGAGTCCCCAGGCTAGGGCTTGGTTCGGGGACGTCACCTTCAGGAGAAGGACGTGAGGTAGGATTTTCGATTGTTCGGATGTTGCCCGGGTTCGTGGCCAATAACAGATCCTCAAAGAAACGCATCGAAGTCGCTGAGCGCAATCGCCTGCGCAACCGCAGCTACAAATCCGCCTTGCGCACGCTGATGAAGCGTTGCTTCACGGCTTGCAGCAGCTACGGCCAGGAGCCGGGGCCTGCCTCCCGGGAAGCCGTGGAAACCAGCCTGAATGCGGCCTTCAGCAAGATCGACAAGGCCGTGAAAGTGGGGGTGCTGCACCGGAACTGCGGGGCCAACAAGAAATCCCGGCTCAGTGCTGCCGTGAAAAAAGCCCTTGAGCCTGCCGCTTCAGGATCCTTGGCCACCGGCTGAGGGGTTCTGGAGCCCTGAGATGACCCCCCCGGACACGGCGCTGACCCTGGTGGACAGCCACTGCCATCTTGTGTTTCGCCAATTTGATAGTGACCTTCAGGAGGTCGTGTCCCGCTGGAGGGAGGCAGGGGTCACCGCCCTTGTTCACGC
>JBIIHR010000193.1:0-3810 GCA_044235655.1 Cyanobium sp.
ATATTCAATCGATGAGGGATTGAAGCTGAAGAATCTGCAGGCGGATTTCACAGATCTGGTGGGCATGGCATCTGAGAAGGATCCCAAACCGATCTATGACTACCTCTTGAATCTGCATCGCTATTTCCTGGCAGCGGATCGGCTGCCCTTTTTTGATAAGAAACTTGAAAAACTTGCGACCCTTTCATTGGTTGATACAACGGTTGACTCCTGGCTAAGTTCTCAGGAAGTATCCAGCCTGATCGCCCAGAATTCGAACGGCAGTGTGGACGACTCCCTTGTGGCAAATTCACAAACCCTGAACGACTGCTCACCAGTAGAACGTCGCGCTGTTCTTGACAGATATAACGGTTCCAATGAAGGATATAGAAGCATTCTCGATGTCATCGAGTGCAGTTCAAGCGCCATCTTCAGCCAATTCATCCAGGGCGCCGGGTCGACAGAACTCAAGGATCTTGTTGAGAGGTTTCAGCAAACCTTTCAGAATTACTCGAGGATTGATCAGCAGATTTACCCCTACCAGTATCTCTCTGGCCAACAGGCCGATGATCTCATTGAAATCACCCGCATTTCGCCTCAGGATGCCAACAGGGGCTTTGGAAGAGGCAAAACACTGGAAGAGCGCTTGGCAGGCGTTCAATTGGGAGCCTTTGGTGGATTCTTCAAGAAGTCCTGGCGTTCCAACGATATCCTCTGGGGTCGGCTTGACGGCCTGAATCGGTTGGTGGAGAGTCTTCTGAATCCGGAGAGTCTCGCGAATTTTTCCAGGCTGCTCAAGCGCGAACAGATCCTTGACCCTCACAACCCCGAAAAGCTGGATGGTTACTTATCAGATCTGCTGCTTGAAGCCTTTCCAGATCCTCGTCTGGAGGGCAGAAGACATGTGCTTCAGCAGACCCTCAAGCAAATTGCCGAAGGCACCATTCCCAAAGATCTCTCTCCCTTCCTGGATGCGCTGGTGGAGCTTGGCCAACTCACCATCCTTGAAACGGATCTGAACAATGTGTTTCTTGATGCCGTCAGTGAGCAATTCACCTGGAACCAGCAACTGGTGCCTGCACCGGAAAAAAGCAAGATCAAGACACCTGTGTTCAGATCGGTGGAGGGCTACTTCGATCCGGCTCTGAACCCCTTTGCCACCACGGCTCTCGTGAACTCTGCCACGGAAAAATTGATGCAGAGCCCAGACGACATCGCAACCTATTTCCGCACTGAATACCACGTTGGCTCTGAACGAGTCAAAAAAGATATCCCCCCGATCATTCTCAGTCAGCTCAGCGCGAATTTTGGTCTGGTGTTCCGAGATATTCTCCGCTCCCCACCCACGGGGTCCGTGCTGACAAAAAGTGCGATTTTCAATCTATCTTCACGATTTCTCAGTCTTTATAAAAGCTGGTTGAAGGCAAATAATCCTGCCACATCCTTTGTGCCAACTGTCTTGCGGCCCATGCTCTCCTGGATTGGAGGGCTTGGTGTGATTCTGGCGCTGACCTACTTCGTCTCGTTAATCCCTTCCCTGCTGAAATTCACGGTTGTTGCCCTGCTGATCCTCCATCTCGTCTACGGAACCATGGGCACCAACAGGTCCTTGAAGTTCACCCTCAAAACTCTGTCGCTCCTGCTGCTGGCTCTTGTTGTTCTTTCAGCCCTGATCGGCATCCCCATCCCGGGGGAGAACCGCTTCGTCCTGAAGAATGTCCTTGGTGGCTCAGCCCACCCCTGCCCTCTGGTCTCCACTCCATGGACGGAGTGTCGATGACGGGTTCTGGGCAGGCGCTGGTAGCGTTGAGGGGTGTCTGCTCCATCGGCATGGCCACGCTCTCGCCCCCGCTCCTGGATGCGCTGGATCACCTGTGCCATCAGGTGGACGGTGACCCGGGAACAGCACAAAAGTTTTACAACGCCACCACACCCGAGCAGATGGTTGCCCTGGCGGTGGGTGCAGGCATCCTGATTGAGGCTGAGGATTTCCGAGCCCTGCTCCGCAGTGGCAGCACGGAATTCTGGCTCCTGCGTGGAGAGGACAACAACAACCCGATCGCCCACCTGCGCAACGTTTTCCGCATCTGAGGGCGTTCCCGCCCTCAGAAACGCAGCACACTGCGAAGGCCCAGGACGGTCAGCAGGGGTTCGCCTGCTGTGGCCGGACGGATCAGCTGCAGGTTGGGTGTGAGGGAAAACCAGGGAGTGAATGCAACGTTGTAATACACCTCCAACCCCGACTCGCTCTGCAGAGGGGTGAGCAGCGCCTCAGAGAGGCCATCACTCCAGTTGTAACGGTAGTAGCCGATGCCAAACCCATCCCAGGGCCTGGATCTCCACATCCCCTCACCGCTGATCCCCACGGCGAGCGACGATTGGATGGGGTTGGGATCTCCCCCCGTGACCCCAACCCTGCCGTACAGCCCCACACCTTTACCAGCACGAACCGGGGAGGGCCAGAGTTGATGGCCGAAGTTGAGGGTGAGGTTGTCAGGGGTGATCAGCCCTCGTTGCCGAAGTTCAGACGGCAGATAGTTCTCCTTCAAGGAAACCGATTTGACTGTGGTGGCGATATAGGCCAGACCAACACTGCTGCTTCGCTGCCAGAGCCGACCGTTCCACTGGGCCGAAACGGAGAGATTCACGCCATCGGCGAACAGCCTGTTGAAGGTGTTTACGGTGCGATCGTTCGGGTCGTAAGCCATCGCCGTCAGAGTGACATCGCCGATCTGCTGGCTGAGCGATGCCGTCATCATCGTCACCGGCGTAACTCCGGTGGGGGGCAGCACCAGGGCAAGGTTCTGAAACCGTTCGATGCCCCAACCGCCGAAGAAGGGATTCTGGCTCTGCAGGTCGATCACATTCACCTTGCCGATCAGCAGGCGGGTGCCTCCCCACCTCTGACGCAGATACAGAGAGGTGAGGCTCCACCCATCCGGTGGGGCGAGCGGGAGGATCGCTGCCGTGCTCACGGGCCAGAAGGCCCCGCCACGCCACCCTGGCAGGGCCCCATTCTCCGACTCCAGATGGGCATGGACCTGGCCACCGCGCCACAGGCCCAGTCGGGTGGAATCAAGTTGCAACAACGCATCAACCCGCCCACCGGTGTAAGCACCTGTGCCCGTGCCGCGATCGCTCAAGGCATTGATCGCGGCCGAGGCGTCACTGCCACTGGCCTGGCTCTGAAGCGAGCCGGTAAAGAACAGATCGAGCTTGACCCCGGATTCTTCAAGCCGGTGCTTGAGCTCAGGAGCAATGGAGGCAACAGCGGGGATGGGCGCAGCCGGGGGTGACGCTGAAGCGGGCTGGGCTACTGCCGGCAGCTCTGGAGCCAGAAACAGTGAAACGGCTGAAATGAGCAGCCTGATGCCATGCGCGACTGGGGAAGGGTTGGTCAGCATCAATGACGGCGTAAGCCGTTGAAAACGCGCTAACGGTAATGCGGATCGCCATGGCTTTCACGGATCCTGTCCTACCGGAAGGGAGCAATGTTACAACGTGTGCATCGCTCACAAACGAACCCTAATCTCAGCGAAGAACTCATCTTTTTCATGCTCCGTCCGCTCAGCGCACTATCCGCATCCAGCTGCTCGGTCCTACTCGCCCTGAGCGCCGCACCGTGGGGGCTGCCAGCCCTTGGCGCCACCCCGCAGCAGGCCGCGAACACCGTTCTGGTCAACGGCAGCGTGTATACCGTGAACCCCCGGCAACCCTGGGCCCAGGCGGTGGCTGTGCGCGGCGATCAGATCGTCTACGTGGGCGATAACGCCGGCGCCCGGGCCTTCATCGGCAAGGGCAGCCGCACCATCGACCTCAAGGGAAAGATGC
>JBIIHR010000192.1:0-3810 GCA_044235655.1 Cyanobium sp.
TGGATTGGGTGATGAATAAGAGCACGAAAAAGAAAGAGCTCCGAAATTATTCGATTGATTTTGGAGTATGTATTTTTTGTGGAAATTGTGTGGAGTATTGCCCCACAAACTGTTTGTCGATGACCGAGGAATATGAGCTCGCGGCCTACGACCGACATAGCCTCAACTACGACAATATTGCCCTCGGCCGGCTCCCCACGAGTGTGACGACGGACCCCTCCGTGTTCCCCTTGCGGGAGCTTGCCTACCTACCCAAGGGTGTGATCGAGCCCCACGGTGTGCCTGCCACCTCCCCCCGCGCTGGCAAGCTACCGGCTGAGATCCTGGCTGAAACCTCCAGCTCGGCAAGCCAATCCAGCTCCAAGGAGCAGACTCCATGACCATTGCATCAACAACGGAACAGTTTTGCTTCCTTGTGCTCGCAGCCGTTTTGGTGATGGGCTCACTGGGTGTTGTCCTGTTGGAAAACATTGTGTACTCAGCTTTTTTGCTGGGGGGTGTTTTCCTCTCGGTGGCAGGCCTTTATCTGCTCCTGAATGCAAGTTTTGTCGCTGCAGCCCAGGTTCTTGTTTACGTGGGTGCGGTGAATGTGCTCATCCTTTTCGCCATCATGCTGGTGAACAAAAAGGAAACTCTCACCACAATCCCCAGCCTTCTCTCCCGCCGCCTTCTCTCAGGAGGGGTTTGCATCGGTCTTTTTATCCTTTTGCTCCGGGTGGCCTTCACCACCGCTTGGCCCCTTCCCGGCCCAGCCTCCATTGGCGAAGAAGCCACCTTCCGGATTGGTGAGCATTTCTTTACGGATTACTTGCTGCCCTTCGAGCTCGCTTCCGTCCTCCTGTTGATGGCCATGATCGGCGCCATCGTCCTGGCCCGCAGAGATGTCTTCACCAGTGATGTGATCACAGGTCAGCCTGCAGACCAAGGGTTGATCGAGAAAGCCCGCACACCTCTGCTTGTGGATCGGACCAAGTCATCTTCGAAGCCTTGACGGACCCGCCCCAAAGCCCCATCCCCATCCTCCTCGCCATGCCACTCACCACCCCTATCCCGTTGCAAGCGTTTCTCACCCTTGCGGCCCTCCTTTTCTGTATTGGGGTTTGGGGGCTGATTAACAGCCGCAATGCGGTGAGAGTGTTGATGAGCATCGAGTTGATGCTCAATGCGGTGAATATCAATCTCATGGCCTTCTCCAATTACGTGGATGGCCAGTTGGTGAGGGGTCAGGTGTTTGCCATTTTTGTGATTACGGTCGCGGCGGCTGAAGCAGCGGTGGGCCTGGCCATCCTCCTTTCGCTCTACCGCAACAGGGAGACGGTGGATATGGAACGCTTCAACCTCCTCCGCTGGTAACCCTCGCCGATGCGTCTTGAACGGGTCTGGCTGATCATCCGGCAAGACAGCCAGGTGGCCAGGAGGGAGGCCCATCTTTGTCTTCAGGAACTCCAGGAGATCGGCGTCAAGGTGACGGTGGCCGAAAGCGGTCTATCCACCAACCCCTTTCCCGGATTGTTGGCCACAGAAACGGAGCGGCCAGACCTGGCCCTTGTTCTGGGGGGGGATGGCACCGTCCTCGGGGCAGCAAGGCACCTGGCTCCTCTGGATGTGCCCATCCTGTGTTTCAACGTCGGCGGCAATCTGGGCTTCCTCACCCATGACCGTCGCCTGCTCCGAGACACCCTGTGGACGCGCCTGAGGGACGATCATTTCGCGCTTGAGCGTCGCATGATGCTCGCCGCTTCCATTGATTCTGGCGATGGGGTGATGCAAGGGCCCCATACGGCCCTCAATGATTTCTATCTGAGGCCTTGCCTCGATGAACTCTCGCCTACCTGTCAGCTCGAGTTGGATATTGATGGGGAGGTGGTGGATCAATACAGGGGGGATGGCCTGATCATCGCCACCCCCACCGGCTCTACCGGTTACTCCATGGCAGCGGGCGGGCCCATCCTGCATCCTGGTATCGAGGCCATGGTGATCAACCCCATCTGCCCGATGAGCCTGTCCAGCCGAGCCATTGTGGTTCCTCCTCGATCCAGGCTCACCATCTGGCCTTTGGGGGAAAGCTCTCGTCGGGTGCGGTTGTGGAAAGATGGGGTTCAAGCCACCGTGCTCGAACCCGGCGACCGTTGTGTGGTCCAGCGCAGTGACTGTGTGGCACTGATGGTGGTCCTCAACCAAAACCCCTCGTACTACAGCACCCTGACGCAAAAACTGCATTGGGCGGGGAGCCTCACCAGTGCCCTTCCTTCCCCGAATTAGCCCCTATCCCAGCACCTCAGATGGCCTTGGAAATCGAGCGTCGCTTTCTTGTGACAGGGGATGCATGGCAAGCCCATGTGAGCTGGGTGGCTGAGTTTCGTCAGGGCTATCTCCAGAGCAGGGAGGACGGCCTCACCACACGGATTCGCCTGCAGCAGGCAGGGAGTCGGGGGGAGCAGGCTTGGCTCACGATCAAGGCCGTCCCCGATGGTACCTCCGTGGCCACGCGTCTGGAGTTTGAGTATGCGATTCCCGTTGCTGACGCGGAGGCCTTGCTGGCCTTGTCGTCCTGGCGTCTGGAAAAACAACGCCATGGATTGCGACTCCCCGGCGGGGAGTGGGTTCTTGACGTTTTCTGTGGAGCCAATGCTCCCCTTGTGATCGCGGAAGTGGAGCTCCTCCATGCCGATCAGGAGATTGAGATCCCCGCCTGGTGCGGCAAGGAGATCACCGGGTTGCATGAGCTCAGCAATGCATCTCTGGCGCGCCAGCCCTGGCAAGGCTGGGACGCCTCCAAACGACTGTCCATCCAATCCGATTAACGTTGCGCGGGACTGGTGGGGAGAGTGCAGCAATTAAAGCCATCTCTGCAGATCTTTCCGTTATCCATGGCCCAGTTAATCAAGGCCACCCGATTCTTCGCGCCAGTTTTGGCAAAGATATTGCTGACGTGATTATCGACCGTACGTTTGCTGATGGTTAGTTGGCTTGCAATTTCCTGGTTGGTGAGGCCGGTGGCCACTAATTCAATGATTTCTAGCTCGCGTTCCGAGAGATCCGCCCGGATCACCTCCACGCCCTGAGGCGTTGGCTGGTCGCGGAGGTTGCTCTCGGGCATGGAGACCATTCCAGTTTGGTCATCCTAGGGAGGATCCTGGTTCATGATGTTGCCGATCGAAGCTGTTTTCTGTGAAGCTTGCTCAAGCTCTGGAGTCCGGCCAGTTCACCATCACGGCTGAGGTGACTCCTCCCCGCGGAGGGGATGCGACACGCACTCTGGAGGCTGCTGCTGGATTGAAGGGCCTGGTCCATGCCGTGAATGTGACGGATGGGAGCAGGGCTGTGATGCGGATGAGCAGTTTGGCCGTGTGTCGGTTGCTGTTGGAGCAAGGCATTGAGCCTGTGTTGCAGCTCACCTGCCGGGATCGCAATCGCATCGCCCTCCAAGCCGAACTCCTGGGGGCCCACGCCTTGGGGATTCCCAATGTCCTGTGTCTCACGGGCGATCCTGTGCGCGCTGGGGATCAGCCTGAGGCGAGGCCAGTGAACGAGTTGGAAGCCGTCCGCTTGTTGAGGCTCGTTTCCAGCTTGAATGCGGGGGCCGATCCGGTGAAGGGACTCTTGCCGGATGGGGGAATCCAGTTGTTTTGCGGCGCCGCAGCCGATCCCCACTCACCCAGTTGGAGTGGGCTGGCCAGTCGTGTCCGCAGGAAGGCGGAGGCCGGGGCGCGCTTCATGCAAACTCAGATGGTGATGCACCCCGATGCCCTGAAGCGTTTTGTGGAGGAGATCACGGCACCTTTGGGAATCCCAGTTCTGGCGGGGGTA
>JBIIHR010000194.1:0-3787 GCA_044235655.1 Cyanobium sp.
CCCATGGAGCGGTCTTCGCCGCCAGGACGTGCAAGAGCGCTACCCGGAGCAGGCCCGCACCTGGCGACAAGCTCCCCACATGTTGGAACTGGAGCAGGCCGACGGCAGTCGGTTCTTCCCCTTGAGAGAACTGATGGTGCAGGCCGGAAGATTTGTTGATCGTCTGCATGACACCCACCGGCAGGCCTTGGTTGGTGGCCAGACCGAGAGTGTGTTGGTGGTGGGGCACAACGCCATCCTTCGGGCCCTGATCCTGCAGCTTCTGGGCCTGAATGCCACCGGATTCCGCCGGTTGAGGATGGACAATGCCTCCATCTCGGTGCTCAACCTCAGTCAGGCGGAGGGAGAGCCTGTGGCAGTGCAGGTGGAGTCGCTGAACAACTCCATCCATCTTGGAAACGGGTTGCCCCCAAGTAAGGGCCCCCGCCTGCTGTTGGTTCGGCATGGGGAAACGGACTGGAATCGGGAAGGTCGCTTTCAGGGTCAGATCGATATTCCGCTCAACTCCCAAGGGAGAAATCAGGCCAGGGCCGCCAGTGATTTTCTGTCCACTGTGTCGATTCAACGGGCCTACAGCAGCACCATGGCCCGCCCGCGGCAGACGGCAGAACTCATCCTGGCTTGCCATCTCGGCGTTCCCCTCACCACCACACCGGGGCTGGTGGAGATCGGCCACGGTCGCTGGGAGGGGTGCCTGGAGGAGGAGATCGCCGAAGTCTGGCCCGAGCTCCTCGCCGACTGGAAGCGGGCTCCCCACACCGTCACCATGCCCGATGGGGAAAACCTGCAGCAGGTGTGGGACCGCTCCCTGGCCACCTGGCACACCATCGTTGGTGGGCTCAGCCCGGAGGAAACCGCCCTGGTCGTGGCCCATGACGCTGTGAACAAGACCATCCTTTGCGCCTTGCTGGGACTTTCCCCTGCAGACATCTGGATGGTGAAGCAGGGCAATGGTGGGGTGAGCGTGGTGGACTATCCCCAGGGTCTGGAGGGGGCTCCCGTGGTGACCTGCCTCAATCTCACCGGCCATCTGGGCGGGGTGCTGGATCGCACTGCCGCAGGAGCCCTCTGAGGCCTTGCCGATGGCTTCTCTCCTGTTGGTACGTCAGGTGCAGGTGCTGGAGGGGCCAGGCCAGCCCGCCCTACGCCGGGATGTGTGGTTCACAGGACACACCCTGCTCGGGTGGGAGGCCTCTCCTCCCCAGGCCAACCAGGGTCAGGAGGTGAAGGAGCTCGACGGTCGTCATTTGTGGCTCGCTCCGCCCTTGGTAGACCCCCACAGTGTTCTGGAGGACCCCTGGCTGGGGCGCTCCGAAACCCTGGAGAGCCTGGCGCAGGCCGCAGCTGCTGGGGGCTATGGCACGGTGGCGCTCCTGCCTTGGGCCCGACCATGGCGGGACCGTCCGGAACGGTTGCAGCTGGCCTGGCAGGCTCCCATGCGGCTCCTTCTCTGGGGCAGTTTCAGCCTTGAGGGGGCCGACGAAACGCTGGCCCTTCACAGGGAACAGCTTCAGGCAGGAGCCCTGGGTTTGGCGGGGTCCGACCATCTCCCTCCCCTGGCTCTGCTGGAGAAGGGGCTTCTTCTGGCGGAGATGGGCCACCGACCCGTGCTCCTGGCCCCACGGGATCCTGCCTTGGGGCAGGACGGTTTCGTGCGCGAGAGGGTGGAATCCCTCAGGGCTGGATGGCCAACCGATCCAGTGCTCAGCGAAACCCTCCCATTGCAGACCCTGCTCAGCCTGGCTGCGGCCCATCGGGGTTTGGGCCTGCGGCTGATGAATCTCTCCACCAGCGAAGCTGTGGGCTTGCTTGAGGCCCAACCGCATCCCCCTCCAGCCACCGTCAGCTGGTGGCATCTGCTGGCTGACAGTGGCACCCTGCATCCGGCGGATGAGGGCTGGCGCGTGGTGCCATCCCTTGGAGCCCCCGCAGATCGGACCGCTCTGCGTCATGCCCTCAGACGAGGCCTGCTCAGTGCGGTTTCCGTGCACCACCAGCCCCTGGATGGGGAAGAGCAGATGCTGCCGTTGGATCAACGCAAAGCTGGTCTCGCAGGCCATGGCCTTGCCCTTCCCATGCTCTGGCAAGAGTTGGTGGTTCGGCAGGGTTGGTCGGCGGAAGAGCTCTGGCAGGCCCTTTGTTGGGGACCCTGCAGATTCCTCGACCTTCCCGCGGAGCGTCTCTCACCCCCCACGGACCGCTGGATTCTCTGGGATCCCTCCCACCCTTGGCCAGAGGCTGCTCAGGAAAGGGGCTCCCTGGCAGCCAACATTCCAAGCCTGGGCTCCGCTGGGTTGATGGGGCGTGTCATGGCCTCTGGCTTGCAGCCGAAGACCCATTGGCCCCTTGCAGCGATCCAGCACTGTTGAAGGGGAAAAACCGCCAGAAAGCTCGGCCGATGATCTCGCGTTCGGGTAGGAAGGGACCCCCGGGCCAAAATCGCGCGTCCCAGCTGTTGGCCCGATTGTCCCCGAGCACCAGCACCGTTTTGGGGGGGACCACCACATCAAGGGTGGGACAGGGCCCGATCCCCCTGGCATCAACCGGGCAGGTATTGGTGACGTAGGTCTCCCGGAGTGGCTTGTTATTGAGAAGCACCTGTCCCTTGGGGTTGACCACGATCCTGTCTCCGGGGATGGCGATGACCCGCTTGATGTAGGCATCACAGGCGGGTTCCTGCAGACCCAGCATCGGGCCGATCAAGGGGATGTTGACGAGCAGACAGCCCAAGGGCCCCGGTCGGTGTTGGGCTGACAGCACACGGTCAAAGTGATGGGGGGCGTGAAACACCACGATCTCGCCCCGCTGGGGAGGACGGTTGCGGTAGGAGAGCTTCTCCACCAGGAGGCGATCCTGCAACTGCAACCCAGGCAGCATCGAACCAGAGGGGATGTAGCGAGCTTCCACGAGGAATTGGCGGATCCCAAGGGCCACGGCCAGGGTCAGCAAAATGCTCCGCCAGAAGGCCCAGGGATCGTCCTCGGAATGGGAGGGTGAGGGCCTGCCACCTTGTGGCGTGATGGTTGTCTCTAGGCGCGGCTGCTCGTCGTTGTGGCTGCTCAAAATGAGTCGTGGCTCAATGGATGGTCGGCTCCCATCGGCGCTCCGCGGAATGGCTGACCAGCAGGCAGATTAGTCGCATATCCGCGAGCGCAGCCATGGCGCGCCCCCGCTGGCACGAGACCCTGTCTCGCCCTGGCAACAGATTTTGGAAGGGCTGGGATCAGTTTGTCGCCCTGTGGGCCGTCCTGAACCTTGTCTGGGTGGTCGTTGACCTCACCTATGTGCCCCTGCGTCCGTTCTGGCTCCAACGCACCCTCCATCCCATCCCCGCGTTGCCCTTGGCGGTGTCTCTCCCTCTGCTGCCCGACATCACCCCTTTGATGGATCGGCTGAAAGGCATTGAGCCCCACCGTGAAACTCAGAAGTTCATCCAAGAATTTGCGAAAACGGATGGGGTGATGCAGGGCTATCAGCCGGGCACACCCTTGTCCGTCCAACAAAAAACAAGTCTGGTCAATCTGGTGACCCTGAGCCACCAGATGATCGATACGGATCCTTTTCAGTCCACAGCTGGATCGGGAACCCTGGAAAAAATCAAGAATCGCCTCCGCTGGCGAGCAGACCTTGATTCTTCTAAAGAGTCCGTCAGCTTGCTTCTGAGTGATCAATGGCTCAGAAACCATTCATGGGAAAACGAGCGGCAGTTTTGGAAGAATGATGTGTTGCCACTTGTGGCTCGCAATTATTGGCGCTCGATTGATCAAAATGGTCAGCCAACCGATCA
>JBIIHR010000195.1:0-3781 GCA_044235655.1 Cyanobium sp.
CCTTCAAGCATGACGTCCAGCACCCTTCTCTCAGCTGGAGTGAGATGGATCGAAACCGGCGCCTGCATGGGAGGGACACGAGGGTTCCAAGTGTTCCCACACCCCGTCTCACTCAGGTGGGCTGGGCTCCTCCGCAGGAGTTTCCGTAGCAGGAGACTCTTCATGGGCATTTAGGGCTTCCGCTGAATCCAACGGATCAGAGGGGGCCTGAGGCTCGTCACTGGATTTTCCCTCGATGGAGGCTTGTTCGGGAGAATCTTTGGGGCCTGAATCGGGGAGGGGCTGATCTGCTGAAGAGAGGGGCTTCACCCTGGCCCGGCGGATCGGAAGATTCGCCACAAGCGCCGTGACGCGATCTTCGGTGGCCAGGCTCACTTCCCCTTCTTCAATATCGATTTCCACATACTTTTGAACCACCTCCAGAATCTCCCTGCGCATCTGATCTAGCAGCTCTGGATTGAGATCACTGCGATCATGGGCCAGCACCAGTTGCAAGCGCTCTTTCGCTGTCTCAGCGCTGGGTTTTTGTAGGCCGAGAAGTCGCTGAATGAAGTCAAGTAAAGCCATATTCAGAAAAGGCCTACCTGGCGGATTTTGGACATAAAACGAGCTCTCAATCCCTTTCTTTCCTTCGAGGGATCAATCAGGGGCACATCGTCACCGCGTAATCGTCTAGCGATATTGTGATAAGCCCGACCAGCAGCCGAGCCCGTTTCCGTCAGGGTCAAGGGCTCGCCGCGATTGGTGGACACGATCACCTTTTCATCCTCCACCACCAAACCAAGGAGGGGCAAGGCCAGGATGTCGGTCACCGAATCCACAGCAAGCATCTCCTGATTGGCCACCATCTTGGGCCGCACCCGGTTCAGCACCAGCTGGACGGGCTCCACATGCATGGAATTGAGCAGTCCGATCACCCGATCCGCATCCCGAACAGCAGAGATTTCAGGAGTCGTGATCACAATGGCTTCTTGCGCCGCCAGGGCAGCGTTCTTGAATCCCTGCTCAACACCAGCCGGGCAATCAATCAAAACGAAATCAGACTGTGCAGCAACCATTTCAACAATCTTTCTCATGTCCTCTGGAGTCAACCACTCCAACATGCGCGGATTACCCGCTGGCAGCAAACTCAAGAGAGGCTGCTGTTTATGTTTGACAAGGGCTTGATCAAGCCTGCAGGTTTCCGCGAGAACCTCTTGGGCTGTGTAAACAATTCGATTCTCCAAACCCAAAAGCAGATCGAGATTTCTAAGACCGAAATCCGCATCCAGAACTGTCGTGCGTTGACCTAGCTTGGCCAGAGCAATGCCGAGATTGGCGGTGAGGGTGGTTTTGCCAACCCCACCTTTTCCTGAGCAAATAAGAATAACGCGAGCTGGGGCTGGGGTCACGATGAAAACTGACGTCTGGGCAGGTTAGGCCAGGTCTAAGCGCTCCCAGGAGCCAACGGGCCAGAGCGCTTGGCTGGCCCGCTGAGCAGGGGCCAGCAAGGGTCAGCCGGATCAATCTGAATGGCCCCGTTCACCAGATGGGCTTTTTCCGCCAACCCCACAGGAGGCACCTCCTCCGGACCTCGGGCCACCTGATCGGCAATGCGGAGCTGCAAGGGACGAAGGTGAAGAGCCACAATCCAAGCCGACCGGTCGCCGGAGCAGCCGGCATGGGCGATTCCCCGCAGCCTTCCCCACACCAGCACATGTCCTTCAGCCTGGATCTGGGCTCCAGGATTGACATCTCCGAGCACCAACAGCGACCCGCTGGCATGGCGATGCTCCCCCGATCGCAAGGTTCCTTTGTGGATCGAGAACGGAAGGGAGAGAGAAGTCGGCTGGCCCCCGTCCGGCTGCCCATCCGTTTGGGGCGGGCGCCCACTCACCTCCAGCCCCAACGCCGCCGCCGCCACCCTGGCTCCTGCCTCGAGGGAACAGACCCTCTCCAGGGAAAGGGAGAGGGGTTCAAGGAGTGCCATCAATATTTGGTAATCCCCCATCCGCAGGGGCCAATCGCTCCCCAGCAGCGTCACCGAACCCGTCAGATGGGTTCCAAGAAGAAGGGCATCCCCCACCTCTGCAGCCAGATCTCCAGCGTTCTGCCACCTGGGGAGCTTGAGGAGATGGGGCTGGCCCTCCCCGGGGGAGGGGATCAGCTCGGCGGGCATCGCGGGCGGGTCATCCGCTGCCGACCTTAAACAAGGCGACCCTTAGAGCGTTTCCTCCACCTGCTTGGGAATCACCAGCCAGGCCCAGGGTTCCTGCAGGGTCAGGGTGTGCACCAGCTTGGAGTGTTCTTCCAAAGCGGCCAGTTGCTCGCCATCCCAGAGGCGCAATCCACTCCTGTAGGGGTCATAGCCCCTGGTTTGCCCCTGCAGCAGGGCACAGCACCCTTCCGGGTCAAGCCCGACCCTGTGGGCTTGCCGTTGGGCCTGGGCCAGGAGCTGGAGCCTCTCTGGAGTGGAGAGGTGGCGTACATCCATGGCCTTGAGCAGCTGGCGATCCAGAAGTCGGGTGCAGGGGTCCTGCAACTCAGGGGGGGCGTCGTCCCGCCAACGGCTGAGGTGGTAGGTCGTGCGCACATCGTCGTTGGCCAGAAAACGCGAAAGCGTGAGGTTCTCCTTTTTCCATAACCACGCGGCCATGGCTTCATCGGCCCACACCTGCTCTGGACCCAGCCGACGCGCTACATCAATAGCCCGCTTAAGCAGCCAGTTGCAGACTACATTCAGCCGATGATTGTAGACACTTCGATACATCAATTGTCGAACCACCAGATAGTGCTCAACGGCCAGCAGGCCCCTGGGGTGAATGGCAAGGGAACCATCCGGCGCCAGGATCAGGGCTGCCAGGAGGCGGTCCAGATCCAACTGGCCATAGCGGGCGCCCGTGCTGTAGCTGTCCCGCAAGAGGTAGTCCAGGCGATCGCAATCGAGTTGGCTGCTCACCAAAGCCTTGATGGCAGGTTCGGCGTAATCGCCGCCCTCCAAAAGGGTGGCCACGGCCTCCGCGCTGCCCTTCTGGGCCGCCTCAAGAGGCTCTCTCAGGGTCTCGTCGTCCCGGATCAGGCGGGCCGACCAGGCCTCATGGCTGATGCCAAACATCTCCTCCCCGCTGTGGCTGAAGGGGCCGTGGCCAATGTCGTGGAGGAGAGCAGCCGCATACAGCACCACCCGATGCTCCGCCAGATGGGGGTGGGAGCGCTCCAGATGGTGCAGCGCCCTGCGGGCGAGATGCAGCACCCCAAGGGAGTGGGTGAACCGGCTGGATTCCGCCCCATGAAAGGTGAGATGGGCCGGTCCGAGCTGGCGGATCCGCCGCAGCCGCTGGAATGCAGGAGTATCGATGATGGCAATCGCCATGGCCTCGGCTGGCATGGCCCGATCCAGGGCAATGGCCCCATGGAGGGGGTCGTGGTAGACGCGCAGATCTCCCTTCATGGCCCCCCCTCAGGGGAGTTCAACTCCTGCACCAGTAAGCGCCCGGCCGCCTGGAGCCAAGGGTCGTCCCGTCCCCCTGGATTGAGCGGCTCGGGCTGGGGAAGGAGGAGATCGGGGGTGATGCCCAGGCTCTGGATATCCCGACCGGAGGGGGTGAGGTAGTGGGCCACGGTGACGGCCAGCCCGCTGCCATCGCCCAGGGGAATCAGGGTCTGGATCAAGCCCTTCCCGAAGGTCTGCCCCCCTACAAGCTGGGAGCGACCGTTGTCCTGCAGGGCACCGGCCAGAATTTCACTGGCACTGGCGGTGCCGCCGTTCACCAGGGTGATCATGGGGCCGCTGAAGAGCTGC
>JBIIHR010000196.1:0-3779 GCA_044235655.1 Cyanobium sp.
CCACCTGTTGCACCATGCCTGTGGTGATGGAGCCCACAGAAGCTTTGGTGTTCACCCCGCTCTGCTGGAACGCCACCGGGTTGAGGAAGGCATCGATCAGGCGCATGGGTACGGTCACACCCGTGCCCGGATCAATGCGATCCACCGTGTCGGTGAGCTGGGAGTGGCCAAAGCGATAGACGATGTTGGCGAAGAACGCCATGATCGCCGGATCCACGGTGTTGTTGTATCCGCTGAAAACCTCGATTGAAGGAAGCAGCTTGCGCGCAAATTCCTCGAACACGAGGTGCTGATATTGCATCTCGTTGGGGAACTTGGCTGCCTGGAAGAGGCGTTCCCCATTCCACTGCAGGGCAGCAATGGCCGCAGGGGTGGTGGGCAGGGCTGTAATGGGTGTCAGCAACCACTGGTTGAGGAAGGCCAGATCAGCGCTGGCCAGCACCACCTCCTTCACGTGGTCCACCAGGCGGTTGTGTTCTGAGTGGAACACGCTGTGAATGCCGGTGAGGGCAATGTTTTCGTTGCCCCGCCCGTCGCCTGTGATGTAGTGCAGATCCAGCAGCTCGTTGTCGTAGGTGCCGGCGGGTTGAACCGTGGCAGCCGTGCTTACTGTGGTGTCCGCATCGGCCACTTTTCCTGCACCTGGACTCGCGTTGTGGGCGATGTCGTCCAGGAAGGCGTGGCCCGTGCGGAGAGCATTGGCCGTGCTTACCGGTGTCGTTCGGTTGCCCTCCAGGAAGGTGCCGTTCAGCAGCATCAGCTGGGGCAGACCGTTGGCCCCAGGGATGAAGTTGCCGTAGAGATCCGTGAGGATCATCGGCACGTTGCCCACATCGGCATCTGTGAGGTTGATGCCGAGCAGGGTGCGGGCCTGGGCTTTCACCTCTGCCCAGTTGGCGATGGATCCGGCCACGGCCCCATCGAGGAGCTGGCCGGTGCTACGTACCCGACCTGCCTGCACCGCATAAGCCCTCAGGAAAGCCTGGTGGGATGGATGGGAGGTGTAGGTCTGGTTCTGATCAATCCAGGGCGTGGTGGTGTTGTTATAAGAGCGAATATCGTCGGCGGTTCCCAGCACTCCATCCGCCCCCGGTTCCAGGCTGGCCAAGGTGGCCCGGGTGAGGGCCATGAAATTGGTGGGGCTGCCCGGCACAAAAAGGGGATCGTCCGGCGCCAGGGGGATGATCACGCTGCCCTGGCCGCCTTTGGTGATCAGGCTGAGGCCGTGATCAAAGAACTGGCCGAAAATGGTGAAGAAGGAGTTGTAAGGGGCCGACAGACCGACGTCCGGAGAAACGTTGGCGATGAAGAGGCTGCCGTCGGAGGACACCGCCGGTGCGGCCCCTGCGGCCGTCACGGCGACGGGGTTGCGCACCGTCTGGTCTGAGACCAGGTTGCTGGCGCTGCGAACCTGACCATCAAAGACAACACCAGATGTCTGGGTGTAGCTCGAGGGGCTGCCGACGCCGAGAGGACCCGGACCATCCGGATCGAAGGTCGCTCCCTGGGCTGCCCGCCAGCGCTGGGGCAGGCTGTTGACCATCGGCCGGTCGGCAGCGCCAAAGGATTCCTGGCCCGGCACCAGGTTGTTGAACTTGCCCTCCACCGTGCGAAGGCCATAGGGCAGCAGGGGATTGTTCTGCAGCTGGGCGAGCGGATTGGCCCCTGCGGTATGGGCCTCTGCCAGCAGAATCTGCTGGAGGATGAACTCAAGGTCGTGCTTGACGAGTTTCATTGGTGGCGCTTTAGTGCCGGAGTACGAGGAACAAGGCGATCAATGGATCGCTCGGAGGGGTCAATCGGCCAGGTCAATTCGTTTCTTGGCCGATCGAAAATCGGAACCTTCTTTTCAGGTCCGGTAATAAGAGAAGCACACCCTCCGTATTGAGGGCTCCAGATGGCGTGTAAGTGCGAGAGCGCACCTATGGATGAAGGGCAAGAACGGCCTTGGTTGCAGTAACTCGCTTTCTACGGTATGTAAATTTTGTTGCCTGCGCGAGAAAAACACATTTTTTAACCAATTCCTGTGGCCGCTTTGCTGGCCGTCTGCATTCTATCCGGGTTTGATCAGGCCCCGCCACAACTTCTCTGCCCCAAGGGTTTTCGCTCCACTCAGGCGCTGCCCTTCGCACTCCACCACCACCCGAGCGCCCAAGCTGTTGATCAGCAGCGCCCCTTCCCAGCGCTCCCATTCCCCGGGAGGCAAGGTCCTCTCCCGCAGCCAGCCCTGGGCCAGGGCCCGGGCCCGCATGACCCCGGGCAGGCAGCCACTGGAGAGGGGTGGGGTGAGCCAGGAGCCCTCCACGCATACCAGCAGATTGGCTGCTGTGCTGCAACTGAGGTTGCCATCGCTGCCCAGGAGCAGGGCCTCCTCCACCCCGGCCAGCCGTGCTTCCCGACGGGCCTGAATCTGGGGGCCGTAGGCAAAGGTTTTGCAACGGCTCAGGCGGCTGGCCCCATTGCGACGTTCCCAGCGGCTCACCACGACTCGGACCGGGTCAAAGCAGGGTTGGCCCACGGTCAGTTGGAGCCAGAAACGTTCTCGCGGGCTGCCGTCCAGTGAGGGGCTGGCTTCCAGCCCCCGATGTCCAGGCCCGCCGCTTCCCCCACTCCAGTTCAACCGCAACGCTCCGGAGGCGATCCCGCTGCGGGCCACCGCTTCCGCCAGCAGTCCCTCCACCCGCTCTCGCCCTGGCGGTGGGGCCAGCCCAAGCAGGGCTGCCCCCTCACGCCAGCGCTCCAGGTGTTCTCCCAAGAGGTGGGGCCGGCCGCCCTCCACCAGCACCGTTTCGAACAGGCCCTCGCCCAGCAGCAGCCCCCGGTCGTCGAGGGGTATGGCCAGCTCCGCTGGAGGTCCCCAGCGCTCCTCTCCCCGGGCATCGTCGATCCAGGCGATCGCCGGGACGGTCACGCCAGGGCCTCCAGGAGCGGCAGGAGCTTCCAGCTCATCTCCGCCGCTTCCGCGGCGGGGTTGGAATCGGCCACGATGCCGCCCCCGGCATGCACCTGCAGGCGGCGGCCCCGCATCATCACGCTGCGGATGAGGATGTTGCTGTCGAACGCCCCATCGGCCCCCAGATGGAAGAGGGAACCGCAGTAGGGGCCCCGGGGGACGGGCTCCAGCTGGTGCAACCGTTGGCAGGCCCGCACCTTGGGGGCGCCACTGATGGAGCCCCCCGGCCAGCAGGCCCGCAGCAGATCCACGATTCCGGCTTCCGGCCGGAGCTGGCCTTCGACGACCGAGGTGAGGTGATGCACCTGGGCATAGCTCTCCAGCCCCACCAACTGGGGCACCCGGATGCTTCCCGGGCGGCAGACCCGCCCCAGGTCGTTGCGCAACAGATCCACGATCATCACGTTTTCTGCCCGATCCTTGGGATCGCTCACCAGCTCGGCGGCGGCGGCCGCATCCGCCTCCGGCGTGGCCCCTCGAGGTCGGGTGCCCTTGATCGGCCGGCTTTGCACCCTCCCCCCGCGATCCACCCGCAGGAACCGCTCCGGGGAAGCGGAGATCACCGCTTCCTCTCCGGCCACCGCCAGGCCCGAGAAGGGGGCGGGGCAGTGGTGCCGCAACCGGTCGTGGAGGGCCAGAGGGTCGGGGGGCGCTGGGAGCTCATGGCTGCAGCAGAGGGTGAGATTGGCCTGGAACAGATCCCCGCTGGCGATCCAGTTCTGGAGCTGCCGCACCCCTTCCTCATAGGCGGCCGGAGAGGTGTGCCAGTGCCAGTGGCTTGTGGGCAGCCCGGGCCAGGAGGGAGTGGCTGCGGCTGGGGTGTCGC
>JBIIHR010000197.1:0-3745 GCA_044235655.1 Cyanobium sp.
CTCCAGCCGCCATCACAGGCCCAGGCCTGCCTCGGCGGTCGTCCACATTGTCGCTCCGACGACCGTCGCTCCAACGCATCCTGTGTTCCTCTCAGATTTCGGCGGCGGCGCGCTCCACCAATCGCCTCGCCACGGCCTGGACGCCCGTGTGTTGGTAGGTGTCGGTGAAAGCATCCAAGAAGATCGCCAATTGCTGGAAACCTCCCTGCCACGGCCCGAGGGTAGTCTCCAAGGCCCGAACGGCACGCTGGCTTGTCAGGCCCAGCTGACTTGTGAAGCCTCCGGCCCAGTCCAGCCAGGTGTCCACTCCCCGCCGCAGAAAGTTGAGATGGGCGTCATCCCCGCGTCCGGGAATCATGGCGGCCATCCCGGCGTAGGCCGGCAACTGGCGCAGTTCCTGGTGTCCCACCCTCCCGAGCAGGCCATCCATGCGCTCCAGGGCCTGATCGCCAAGGGGGAGCAGGGCGTCAAAGCAGACGAGGGCGGCCATGCGTAGCTTCGCTTCCCCCGCATATTCATTGAGGGAGGCCCGGAAATCGGAAAAGCTGTTGCCAGGCAGACCGTTCACCTGGGTGAAGGCCAGCATCTCTGAAGCCACCTTCAGGCTCAGGTCCGCAGCCTGCAAGGTGTCGGTGGGAGGGGTCAGGTTGGCCAGCCTTTTGACCAGGGGAAGGCCGCCGGTGACATTGGCCAGCACCCGCAGGCCCCCGGCGGCCTTCTGGGACCGGTTGACGGCGTCGTAGAGGCTCATGGCCCGGGTGTAGCCCTCGTGCCGGGCACGACTGAGTTGATCAGCACGCTGCCTCACCTGTTGCATCAGCTCCGGATCACTGGTGCCCAGCACTTCACTGATCAGTTCTTCCGCGCTGGTCACGTTGCGCCATCCCCCGGGAACCAGGGTGCTGATTCCCCGCAGGGACAGAACGGTGAGATTGCGGCGAGGCAGGCGCTCGAGGCGCTCAAGAACGGTGGCGCTCATGCGGCGGGCTCCAGAACAGGTGACTTGGCAGGGGCGGTCCGCTGGGGCAGCGGCAGTTTCAGAGGTGCGCCCTTTCCAGCAGGAAGGGAACGGGGGGCGCCTGGAGCCTCAGGAGCCAGGGTTTCAGGGGCCAGAGCCGCCAAGGCCTTGAGATCAAAGGCATTGAGGAGATCGTGGCGATCGTCCGGGGTGAGTCCTGCCCCCTGCCCGATCACTTTCACCTGAAAGCGATCGGCCACCAGGAGCGCACTGGCCTGGGTTCCCTGGTCCACCAGGGGCCAGCTTTGCAGTTCAAGTTTGGCGCCGCTGAACTTGGCTCGGGAACTGGGTGAGGTGAGCACGTCAGAGATGGAGAGCAACGCTTTGGTGGTTTCCCCTTCCTTCAGTCGCGCCTGACTGAAGCCACGCTTCTCCTGGGTGAACACCAGCTGCTCGCCGGCGTGAAGCTTGGGAAAGAGGGGGTTGAAGGCGGGGCCGTTGACCACCAGTCGGGTGGAGACGTTGCCCACCGTGCCGCCTGGCAACCAGGAGCGGAAGGGCAGATACAGGAACGCGCCGATGAGCAGGCCAGCAACAAGCAGCAGACCGAGCACCCAGCGCAGGGTGCGGGACATGAAGGGGAGCGTGCAGCTGTAGACGTGTTAGCAACGCTGGGAGCGTTTGCCGCGCTTCGCAGCAATTTGCCCAGTTTTTCCAGTGGCGCCGGAGTCAAAGACCGACCAGTTTCAGGGAAAGATCCCAGAGATGGGCGGCGGTGGCTGGGTTGCTGGCCTTGTCTGACAGCTCCTGGGAGAACTGGCGACCATCCTTGCGTTGCCGGTTTCCCCAGCTCCAGTGCACCCCCGAGACGGCGAAGGCCGGCTCAGTGACCACATCAGCGACCCGCTGGCCGGCGAGGGCCTGGCTTACATAGCCCCCGGTGATGGATTTCTGAAACCAGGGAAAGATCGTCTGGAAGGCCTTCGGGGTGTGGCGGAACAGCGGTGTGTCGGCCACGCAGCCGGGATAGAGCGAGGTGAACAGGATGCCCGTGCGGCCATGCTCCCGCCGATGGAGTTCCTGGGTGGTGATCATGTTGCAGAGCTTGCTGTCCTTGTAAGCCTTTCCCGGCTTGAAGGCCCTGCCGTCCGCCATGCTGATGGGGGCTAGGAAGCCAGCCTCGAATCCGGCAAGATCCCCCAGATCGGCGGGGGCAGGAATGGGGATCTTGCCCCCCAGCTCCTTGGAATTCGCCGTCACCGTTCCGAGCACCACCAGCCGTCGTGAAGGATGGGTTGAGCGCTCCAGGTCGGGCAGCAGCAGCTGAATCAGGAGAAAATGCCCGAGATGGTTGGTGGCCATCGAGAGTTCATAGCCCTGGGGAGACCGCATGGGCTCTTTCAGCCGAGGCAAGTACACGGCGGCATTGATCACCAGGGCATCCAGTGGCAGCCCAGAGGAATGGAAGCTGTCCACCAACTGATGCACGCTCTGCAGATCCCCGAGATCAACCTGGAGGTGGGTGACGGAGGAATCGGGGATGGCGAGAGCCTTCTGGGCTCGCCGCGCCTTGAGTGGGTCTCTGCAGGCCATCACCACATGCCAACCGCGATCGGCGAGGGCCTTGGTGGCAAACAAACCGACACCGGACGAAGCTCCAGTGATCAGAACAGTGCCAGAGACGGGGCCAGAACTGCTGCCAACGCCTTGGGTGCTGCTCATGGACTGGGGGTGATGACGACGGGTAGCACCAACTTACGGGCTGGTCAAAAGCTCTTCAGGGCCGCTGGGCCCGGGGAGCAATGGCCACGGCAGGCTGAGCTGGGAGTGGATCTGCCGATTGCCAGACGACCCGAAGCCGATTTGGGGCAATCCACTGGCTCTGTTCCCGGATCAGCTTTTGCTCCCCATTCACCATGAACAGTTGATCAAAACGGTCGCGGGCCTTGGAGAGCTGGGCCTGTTCAATCTCAAGAACAGCACTGAGCTCCCCTTGCCGGTCCATTCGTTCCTGATAGGCACCGGCGAGGCGGCAAAGACTCACGCCAGCCACCACCACAAGTCCCAGCTTCACTGTCAGCCCGATGAGGCTGCATACCAGCTCCCGTCGCTCTTCATTGAGGGAGAGGGCCTCTGCCCCAGTGGAGACCACCATCTGGACGGGCCGGGAACCAGCGGTTCGGTGCAGGGCTCTGCCTTTGTCCACACCAACAGCCAGAGCCGATCCTCTCAATGGACCCTGGGGACGTCCTTTGGAGCGAACCTTGGGCCTGACAGGAATGGAAGCGCTGGCCTGAATGGGGGAGGGCACAGAACATCTGTAAGACAGGCCCTGCTTATAACGTCTCTGGGGCTTGCTGCCAAGTCCCATCTTCATGATTCAGGCGTCTCAGGCCTTGAACAGACTGAAACTAAGGCGCACAGCCAATACGCCTGCATGGGCAGCCACCACCAGGGCAATGAGGATTTCCGTCTGGGTCAGCATGATGAAGGACAGGGGAACTGACCCATTCTTCGCCCTCAGCCCGCTACGGTCCATCCTTGATGCAGGCCCTGTCACAGCTCTTGATGGCCCACCCTCCTGCGCTTGTTTCGGTCAGCCGTCAGCAGATCCAAGGTCTTGACCTCTCCCCCCTCGGTCCGTGGCGGGCCCTGCCCGTGGAGGAGCTGCTGTCCCATGCCGGCACGTTGAACGTGCAGTTGGACTGGCTCACCACGCCCGAAGATCCCAGGGAGCTGTCCGAAATCCCGGAGGTCCGTCTCTGGTGTTTGCGGGCGGATGCAGAG
>JBIIHR010000198.1:0-3734 GCA_044235655.1 Cyanobium sp.
GGGGGTGGAGACGGATGAACTCGCGCATGGCATCAAACAGGTCCTCGGGCATCTGGTTTTCGATGCTCACACTGCGAGGGGGATGGCTGGCTACAGGACGGGGACTCTCGGGCATGCAAAGCAATCACAGCCCGCTCATCACCCCACAGAGAGCCCCCAACCGTCAAGCAGGCCTTCGCACGGCGAATCTTGCAAATCTCATGAATAGACCCCTGTTTTGAGTTGTGCTGGGAGGCCGTCAGGGTTCAACGGCAGCTGCACGTTCCCGGATGTCTTGCGCTGTCAAGCAAAAAAACAGATCCCACAGACAGGGCTGACCAGGAGTGTTTTGAACGCCTTCCTCAGGGCTCCTGGGCATTCAAACTGTGGAAAACCCCCCAAATTTCTGGGGAAAATGAGCCTAATCGGGGGAAAACTCCGGTTGTCAGTATTCGTGATCAGTCCCGTGATCCTTCGCGCTTCTGCCAATCAAACTGCTCAATTCAGGTCGAATTGCATTTGCCGAGGCTCAGGCGCAGGCGGTTGAGAGCCTCACCCACGCTCAGGGCCTGAATGGCCTGGCGACCCCGACTGGCGCCAAACCTCAGGCCCTCACTCCAGGAGCCAGCAGGCTCCGGCCCCACCACGGCCACGTGAACCAGGCCCACAGGCTTCTCAGATGTGCCCCCCCCTGGACCGGCGATTCCAGTGATGGCCACGGCCCAATCGGTCCCCAGCCGTTGGCGGACCCCCTCGGCCATGGCCAGGGCTACCGGATCACTCACGGCTCCCCAGCGCTCCAGCAGGTCGGCCGACACGCCCAAGAGCTCTTCCTTCGCCGCATTGGCATAGGCGATCACTCCTCCCAGCCAGCTCTCAGAGGCCCCCGGCACGGCAGCAAGCGCCGCTCCCAGGCCCCCACCGGTGCAGGATTCCGCCACCGCGAGGGTCTGCCCCCGCTCCAGCAGCTGGGCCAGCACCACCGACGCCAGGCTCTCCCCATCCGCACCGAAACAGGCCGCCCCAACCCGATCACGGATCTCCCGCTCCACTGGGGCGAGAAGAGCCTGGGCTGAGGCGCTATCGGTCGCGCGGGCCGTGATCCGCAGCGTCACCTGCCCCCCGCCGGCATAGGGAGCCACGGTGGGATTGGCCAAGGCGAGAAGATCGGCCACCTGCTCGGCGAGGAGCGACTCCCCGATGCCCCACACATGCAGACGCCTGCTGAGAAAGAGCCCCTCGGCGAGTCCCGCCTGCCGCAGCCAGGCCACAGCGGTGTGGCGCCACATCGTCTTCATTTCCGAGGGCACACCCGGAAACGTGAGGATGGTGAAGTCGGAGATCGGACTCCAGATCATGCCCGGGGCGGTGCCCGTCGGATTGGGCAGCACGGAAGCTCCCTGGGGCAGCAGGGCCTGGCGCCGATTGCTGGCGGGAACGGGTTTGCCCCGGGCACCCAGCTTGGCCTGAATATCGGCCCAGACCTCGGGATGCTCCACCAGCGGCACAGCAAAGGCGGCAGCGATGGCTTCCGTGGTGAGATCGTCCGGGGTAGGGCCGAGGCCTCCCGTGGTGATCAACACCCGGCACCGCTGGGACGCCTCCCGAACGGCGGCCATGAGCCGTTCCCGGTTGTCGCCCACCACCTCCTGGCGATGGTGCGGCACGCCGAGGCTGGCCAGCTCCTGGGCCAACCACTGGGCATTGCCGTTGAGGATGTCTCCGAGGAGAAGTTCGGTGCCGATGCAGAGAAGCTCCGCGCTCATGCGGCCCTCTGGGGATCTTTGGTTTCCTGATCCGGATCCTGCTGCAGACTCCGCCGGGTGAGGATCACGGCGGCCACAAGCACCGCCGTGGCCAGGGTGAGCCAGAGGAAACGCATTTCCGCATTCGCCACCACCAGGGCCAAGGCGGCAAGCCATTGGGTGAAGGCATAGATCATCAACACCGTGCGTCGGTGGCTCAGGCCCGAACGCAGAAGCCGATGGTGTAGATGTCGCCGATCTGGGTAGAACGGGGATCGTCCCTCCCTGAGGCGGCCCATGATCACGGCCGACATATCGGCCAGGGGGAGAGAGAGGATGAGTAAAGGAAGAAGCAGGCTCACGCTGGTCAGGCCTTTCGCCGGGCCGACGATGCTGATGGAGGCGAGAGCAAATCCCAGGAAGTAGGAGCCGCCATCGCCCATGAAGATGCGGGCGGGATTGAAGTTGTGGCGTAGAAAGCCCAGGCAGGCCCCGGCCAGGGCAGCTGCCAACAGACCGGCAGCTGGCTGCTGGAGGCTGAAGCTCACCGAGAGCAAGGCCACAGCGGCGATGCCGCTCACCCCTGCGGCCAGGCCGTCCAATCCATCCAGCCAGTTGATGGCATTGGTGATTCCCGCCAGCCAGATCACGGTGGCCACCAGGCTCAGGAGCGGCGGGAGCCGCAGCACATGGTCGAACTCCCCGCCAGCGCCAGGCACATGGAAGGGAAGATCAATGTTGCTGATGCGCACGCCCTGACTCCACACCGCCACGGCCACCGCCACCTGCCCAAGCAATCGGGGAAAGGGCGGCTGGGCAAAGAGATCATCCCCAAGGCCGATCACGAAGTAACAGAGGGCTCCCGCCAGGGAGGTCCAGATCAGCTGATCTTTGTCGGGGGGCAGCTCCGCAAAACCGCCAAAGAGCCAGGTGAGAAACAACCCCAGGCTGAATCCCACCACGATGCCCACCCCGCCGAGTCGCACCATCGGGAAGGCGTGTTGTTTGCGAGCATCCGGTTGGTCCACCAAGCCCAAACGCAACCCCACACGACGGACCTGGGGCACCACCAAAGCGGTACCCAGGCTGGCGACGGTGAAGGTGAGGAGGGCCGCCGCATTCGGGGTGGAAGCGAGGTTCACGGACCCTCCATGGGAAGTGAGACCTCCCTAAGCGGTCTGAAGCGCACGCTGGCCGCCATAGAGAGGAAAACGCTCGCAGAGGGCCCGGACCCTTTCCCGACACTGAAGGTCGACGCTGCTGTCTTCGGGGTGCAGCAAACGGCTGGCAATCACCTCGGCCACCTCCCCAAAGGCAGATTCATCAAACCCTCGGGTGGTGAGGGCAGCGGTGCCCAGCCGGAGCCCACTGGTCACAAAGGGGGATTCCGGATCAAAGGGCACGGTGTTCTTGTTCGCCGTGATGTTGACCTCACTGAGCAGGGCGTCAGCCACCTTTCCCGTCAGACCGATGGATCGCAGATCCAACAACACGATGTGGTTATCGGTCCCACCACTCACCACCGCAATTCCCCGTTCCTGGAGGCGGGCTGCCAGCACCCTGGCGTTCGCCACCACTTGCTTGCAATAGGTCTGGAAGGCGGGCTGCAGGGCTTCTCCAAAGGCCACGGCCTTGGCCGCCACCACGTGTTCCAGGGGGCCACCTTGGACGCCAGGGAAGACGGCCTTATCGAATTGCTTGCCGAATTCAGCGTCGTTGCAGAGGATCAGTCCTCCACGGGGCCCGCGCAGCGTCTTGTGGGTGGTCGTGGTGACCACATGGCAATGGGGCACGGGATTGGGGTGCTCGCCAGCTGCCACCAGCCCTGCAATGTGAGCCATATCCGCCAGGAGATAGGCACCCACTTCATCGGCGATGGCCCGAAACCCAGCGAAGTCGATCTGCCTGGGATAGGCGGAATAGCCACAGATGATCAGTTTCGGCCGATGCTGCAGGGCCAGCTGGCGCACCTCTTCTAGATTCAGCCGTTGGCTGATGGGATCCACCCCG
>JBIIHR010000199.1:0-3733 GCA_044235655.1 Cyanobium sp.
TTCCTCCATCCACTGGGCATCGGGGGGCTCCAGAGAGCCTGTTTCCTCGGGGCCGTCACCGGGCGCCCCGTGGGCCCCTGGCAGCCAGCTGATCTGCCCGAGCACCACCCCACCGCCCCAGGGGGCCAGGCCCGCATCCACGATCCAACGGGGTGTTTGGCTGGACGCTGCCGAGCCAGCCTCCAGGGCCGGGCGCTGCCAATGGCGAGGTTGCACGATGCGGCCGCGCCAGCCCTGCTCCAGCCAGGGATTCGGTGGGGCATCGGGCCCCACCAGCAGCACCCCGGCCCAACTGTGGCGGAGCCGGTGAGGAAGGGCTGGCCAGAGGCGGCGGCAACCCGCTCCCGCGGCCAGCACCACAGTGGGCGCTCGAAGAACCGCATCTGCAGAGGAGCCATCAGGCTCAAGATCCAGCTCCCACCCACCCTCCTCCAGGTGCCTCAAGGCCTTCACCCGCCGGGCCAGATGATGCACCCCGGCCGCGGCGAGGGCCTGGGGCCGGGCGGCCATCCAGGTGGGGGTGTCGATGCGGGCGAGGGGAACGGGAACCCAGCGGGTAAGAGCCGCCACGCGGCGAGGCAGGCCGGTCCGGGCGTCATGGAACACCAGGCCGCTGGGGTTCCAACCCAGGGGGCCATGGATGTCCTCCAGGCGGCGCCAGGCCCAGGAGGCAGGGCCCCAGGCCACGGCGCCATAGCTGAGGGCGGTGGCGTGCGCCCCAGCCCCGATCAAGCGCACGGCCACCCCCCGGCGGGCGAGGCTGAGAGCCAGCACGGTTCCCGCCAGCCCATCCCCGATCACCGTGATCGGGCCCTGCGGCGGGAAGGCCAGGCCCATGGATCTCAAATGAGGAGGTTGAAGGAGGTGATCACCCGCTCAAAAAGCTCGCGCACCTTGGGCCAACGGGCCTCATTGGTGCTGGCGGCAAAGGTGTAGAGGCGGCCCCGATCCACCACCACGGTGGCCAGCTCATGGCGATTGCGATCCGACAGATGCACGCTGTATTCCAGATCGTAGAAGGTGCGGCCGGCCAGCTCCCGCTCACGGGCCTCCACCAATTCGGCTTCGCGGCCGCTGCCGTCTGGGGCGATCACCACCTGGCGGAGCTTCTCGCCCACAGCCTCAGCCGTGCCCAGGTTGGCGAGGTCGTTGGTGCTGTTCACCTCTGAGATCACCAGGCTGAGGGTTTCATCGCTGTTGATCAGGTCGTGGAACACCACCTGGGGCCCGCCACTCACCTGCACCCGATTCCAGCCGGTGGGATAGAGAAAGGCGTAGCGCCCATCAGGGCTTTGGAAGGATTGCAGGCCAGCCGCCGCGGCACTGCAGGCCCCCAGCCCCCCCGCCAGAGCCAACACCAGGAGGAAAGAGAGCGCGGCCCGGGCCAGGGTGCGCAGGGGGAGGGGGAACAGATGCGAGGAAACCATGGCGGGGCAGGGCAGGACGATGCGCAGGAGGGGTTGCCCAGGGACGGAACAACCGTTGGCTTGCGCGCCATTCTCCCTCCGGCCTGACACCGGGTCCAAACCCCCTAGATTCACCCCACCTGCACCGGGGCGCTGAGCGGCTTCACCCGACCACTCGCTCGTCTGATCGATCAGTTTGAGCGGCTGCCGGGGATTGGCCCCCGCACGGCCCAGCGGCTGGCGCTGCACTTGCTGCGGCAGCCGGAGGAGCAGATCCGGGCGTTTGCCGATGCCCTGCTGGCGGCGAGGAGTCAGGTTGGACAGTGCCGCAGCTGTTTCCACCTCTCGGCGGAGCCGATCTGCGAAATCTGCCAAACGGAGGCACGACGCAACGGCCAGCTCTGCGTGGTGGCCGACTCCCGGGATCTGCTGGCGATGGAGCGCACCCGGGAATACCAGGGGGCCTACCATGTTCTGGGAGGCTTGATCTCTCCGATGGAGGGTGTTGGCCCCGAGATGTTGCATATCCAGCCGCTGGTGGAACGGGTGGACCGGGATGGCATTACCGAAGTGATCCTGGCCCTCACTCCCAGCGTGGAGGGCGACACCACAAGTCTCTATCTCGCCCGCCTGCTGAAGCCCTTCACCGTGGTGAGCCGGATCGCCTACGGATTGCCTGTGGGCAGTGAGCTGGAATACGCCGATGAAGTCACCCTGGCGCGGGCCTTTGAGGGGCGCCGCCGGATGGAGTGAACCCCCGATGACCAACCAGCGCCCCACCCGCTACAGCACTATCCCGCCAGCGGAGCGGCTCCCGGAATGGCTGCGCCGTCCCGTGGGCAACGCCTCCGATCTGGAGGGCGTCCAGGAGGTTGTGAAGCAACAGCGGCTGCACACGATCTGCGAGGAGGGCCGCTGCCCCAACCGAGCGGAGTGCTATGCGGCGGGCACGGCCACGTTTTTGCTGGGAGGACCGATCTGCACCCGCAGCTGTGCGTTCTGCCAGGTGGAGAAGGGCCAGGCCCCCACGCCCATGGATGGGGCGGAGCCGGGGAGGGTGGCGGAGGCCGTGGCGCTGCTGGGCCTGCGCTATGTGGTGCTCACCGCCGTGGCGCGCGACGACCTGGCGGACCACGGCGCCCAGCTCTTCACGGCCACCATGGCGGAGATTCGCCGGCGGGATCCCCAGGTGGCGATCGAGGTGCTCACCCCGGATTTCTGGGGCGGCCACCGAGACGAAACGGAAGGACTGAGGGCCCAGCGGGAACGGCTACAGGCGGTGCTTGCCGCCGCACCGGTGTGCTTCAACCACAACCTGGAAACGGTGGAGCGCCTTCAGGGAGAAGTGCGCCGGGGGGCCACCTACCGGCGCTCCCTGGGGCTGCTGGCGGCGGCCCGGGAGCTGGCGCCCCACATCCCCACCAAATCAGGCCTGATGCTGGGGCTGGGAGAAACGCGGGACGAAGTGGTGGCAGCGATGGAGGATCTGCGGGCCGTTGATTGTCAGCGGCTCACCCTGGGGCAATACCTGAGGCCTTCGTTGGCCCATCTGCCTGTGGATCGCTACTGGACCCCAGGGGAGTTTGAGGAGCTGGGAGTCATGGCCAGAGCCATGGGGTTTGCCCAGGTGCGCAGCGGGCCGCTGGTGCGGAGCAGTTATCACGCAGCGGATTAGGGCGACCGTTCGGTCAACGCAGGTGAGCCTGTGTGTCCGACCTGTGACCGGGATCCGTCTGGCAATGCCGGACAGAACGGTGTCAGAGCAAAAAACCCCTGACGGCAGAACATCAACTGCTGAGGTGGGAAGTTCCCTAGGGATTCCTCCCCACCAACACTCTCCGCATCGGAACGGTTAGGGCTTACTCAGCGGCAGCAGGCACTTGTCGGAATCGCATCCGGCAGGGCCGGCCTCCTGGAGTTCGCCGTTGTCGTAGCGCTGCAGCGCTTCGAAGAAATCATCATTCATCCGGCGCTCCTTCACCTCCGCCTGCATCTGCTGATACGTGGCGCGATCGATCGGCTCAAACGGCAACCGGGGGAAGGTGGCGTTGGCATCGAAACGGGCCAGCAGGGCCGCTGAGATGTAGCCCTCTCCGTTCTCAATCGCCCGGTGGATGGCGGCTGCAAGAGCCTCCACCTCGTGCTCCCGGAATTCCACCGTGGCCGAGGTGTTGTGGGCCGTGTAGTGCTTCTGCACCTGCATGTAGAAATCGAACTGGGCCAGGGCTGAGAAGGTGTTGATCTCCACCCGATCGGCCCCCGGGAGATTTGCCCAGCTCACCTCGGTGGGAATTTCCACCAGCCACTCGGTGCAGCGGGGATCGAAG
>JBIIHR010000201.1:0-3723 GCA_044235655.1 Cyanobium sp.
CTCCCGCGCCATCAGCACATTGCAGAGCTTGCTGTCCTTGTAAGCCTTCTCGGCGTCGAAGACGCCGCCATCCACCATGGCCGCGCCGGGTCCCTGGCGCAGGCCCGCCAGATCCCCCAGCCCCGCCGCCTTTCCCACCTTGCCGCCGGCGCTGGCGGGATCATGCACCTCTGAAGCGGTGATCACCAGCCGCGGCGCGGTGCCCCGCAGCAGCAGGGGCAGCAGCCGCTGCAGCAGGGCCTGGTGGGCCAGGTGATTCACCGCCAGGGTCAGCTCAAATCCCTGGGCCGACCAACGGGGTTCGGTGGCACCGCTGTATTGCAGGCCGGCATTGAGCACAAGCGTGTCGATCGGCTCGCCCTCCCCCACCAGACCCGCGGCGCAGCCTTCCACGCTGGCCAGATCGGCCAGATCACAGATGACCGTGGTCAGCGACTCCCCGGGGCCGCTGGAACCGCTGAAGAAGGCCTGCAATCGCTGGGCGGCGGCTCCATCGCGGCAAAGCACCGTGAGCCGATGGCCGGCCGCCAACAGCAGGGCCGCCCCCTGCAGCCCGATGCCGGAGCTGCCGCCGGTGAACACCACATGGCGCCGGGGTGCTGGAGTCATCGGAGGCGTGGAAGCCATCCATTCTGGAGGGCAAAGTCTGGTGGGCAGAGTCTGGAGGGCAGAGGTCAACAATGGAGGCCATGGCCGCGCCCCTCCTGAGCCGCTCCGATCTCACCGCCACCCCCCCCGGACCATCGGGTGAGGGCCATGCCTCCGGCTCGACCTGGCGCCAGCAACTGCAAGGCTCCCTGGCGGCCCTCCCCCACGAGCGCCTGCGCCAGCTGCGCCCTTACGCCAGCCCCGCCACCCCCGCCACACTGCAACCCCATCCGGCCGACGCCGCTACAGCAGTACCCCTGCTCGATCTCGCCAGCAACGACTACCTGGGCCTCAGCCATCACCCCGCCATGCTGGAGGCCGCTGCTGCTGAGCTGGCGGCCAGCGGACTGGGCGCCGGCGCCTCCCGGCTGGTGAGCGGTACCCGGCCCATCCACCTCCAGCTGGAGCAGGAGCTGGCGGCATGGCTGGGGCGGGAGCGGGTGTTGCTCTTTCCCAGCGGCTTCCAGGCCAACATCGCCGCCGTGGGCGCCCTGGCGGATCGCCACAGCCTGGTGCTCGCCGATCGGCTGATTCACCACTCCCTGCTGGTGGGGGTGCGGGCCAGCGGCGCCCAGCTGCAGCGCTTCGCCCACAACAACCTGGCCGACCTGGAGCGGCGCCTGGCCCGCGCCCGCGAAACCACGCCGACGCGGCGCGTGCTCGTGCTCTGCGAAAGCCTGTACAGCATGGAGGGCACCTGTCCGGCCCTTGCGGAGATGGCCGCCCTGTGCGCCCGCCACAACGCGCCGCTGGTGGTGGATGAGGCCCACGCCCTGGGGGTGATGGGCCCGGGCGGTCGGGGACTGGCCCATGGCCTGGCGGATGTGGCCTTGATCAGCGGCACCTTCGGCAAGGCCTTCGGCAGTGGCGGCGCCTTCCTGGCGGCTGATGAACCCCTGGGGGAATGGCTCCTGCAGAGCAGCGGCGCCTTCCGCTACTCCACCGCCCTGGCCCCGCCCCTGGCCGCCGGAGCCCTGGCGGCCCTCGCCCAGCTGGCCACCGGACCCGCTGATCAAGCCCGTGCCGCCCTGCTGACCCGGGCCGCCCGCTGGCGCGATGCCCTGGCTGCCACCGGCTGGCCCCGCCCGCCGGGCGAGGGGCCGATTCTTCCCCTGATCGTGGGCGACGACGGGCGCGTCCTGGCCCTCCAGGCCAGGCTGGAGGCCGCTGGGCTGCTCACCGTGGCCATCCGCCCCCCCACCGTGCCTCTGGGCAGCGCCCGGCTGCGACTGGTGCTGCGTCAGGATCTCCCCAGCGGCACCCTGCCCCGCCTGCTGGAGGCCCTGGGGCTCTGCCCCTCAGACAGCGTCCCACCCCCTTGATGGCCCCAGCAGACCTGCCCCCTTCCCCCCCGGCCGATCCTGCGCTGCAGGTGATCGCCATGCACGGCTGGGCGGGCGATGGCAGCCATTGGCAGCCCTGGCAGGAGGCCGCCGCGGCCAGGGGCTGGCAGTGGCAGAGCGGCGAGCGGGGCTACGGCGAGCGAACCCCGCTCCAACCCGGCTGGCAGGGGGGCGGCAAGCGGGTGGTGATCGCCCACTCCATGGGAGCCCACCTGCTCAACGCCCTTAATCCAGAGGTGCTCGCCGGGGCGGAAGCCGTGGTGCTGCTGGCCAGCTTCGCCCGCTTCGTGCCGCCGGGCAGCGAGGGTCGGGGCCTGCGCGCTGCCCTCGAAGGCATGGCTACCGCCCTGGCCGAACCCACCGGCGCACGCGCCATGCTCCGCAGCTTCCTGGTGGAAGCAGCCGCCCCCGATCCGGTGGAGGCCATCGGGCCGGGCCCCGCCGATGGCCCCCTGAGCCCGGAGGGCCTGGAGCGGCTCCGGGCCGACCTGGAGCTGCTGGGGCAGACGGCGGGCCTGCCGGAGGCCTTCCCCCAGGGGGTGCCGGTGTTGATCGTGGAGGCGGGAGCAGATCGGATCGTGACCCCGCCGGTGCGGGCAATGCTGCGGCAGGCCCTGCCCGATGCCGAGGTGCTGGAGATGGCCGGGGCGGGCCATGCCCTGCTGCGGGCGCCGCTTCTGGAGCCCGTGCTGGCCTGGCTGGAGCGGCAGGGGGCGCCATGACCCTGAGCCCCCTCAGCGAGAAGGTGCCCTTCAGCCAGCAGGTGCGGCAGGCCTTCGGCAGCCGGGTGGCGGCCTACGAGCCCCAGGCCCGGCTGCAGAAGGGCCTGGCCTGGCGCCTGGCGGGCTGGGCCCGGCACAACGGCTGGCGCCATCCGGGCGAGAAGCCCCATCCCCTCGGACTCCCAGCCGGCCCCTGCGCCGATCTGGGGGCCGGCACGGGTCTGGTGGGACGGGCCCTGGAGGCTTGGCGGATCCCCCTGGCAGGCCCATTGCAGCAGCTCGACCTCTGCCCAGAAGCCCTGGCCCGCAATGGCTCCGGCCCCCCCCTCCCCTGGGACCTCAACCAGGGTCTGCCGCCCCAGCTTCAGGGGGCGGCCCTGCTCACCTCCAGCTTTGCCCTGCAATGGCTGGATGGCCCCACGGAGGCCCTCGTCCACTGGGGGGAACAGCTGGCACCGGGGGGCTGGTTGCTGCTGGCGGTGCCCACCGCCGGCAGCTTCCCCCAATGGCGCCAGGCGGCCCAGAGGGCGGGGGTGGCCTGCAGTGCCCTGGAGCTGCCCCGGGCCGAAGACCTGCTCCAGGCCGCGGCCCAGGGAGGGTTGGAGACGGTGCGGAGCCAGGTCCTCACCTTCTCCCACCAGCGTCCAGCCAGCGCTCCTGCCAATCCTCTGGGAGCCCTGCGGGCGATCCAGGCCATCGGGGCGGGCACCAGCCGCAGGCACGCACCCCTCCCCCCCGGAGCCTGGCGCCGGCTGCTGGCCGCCTGGCCCCAGGGGGGCCAGCTCAGCTGGGAGGTGTTGGTGCTGCTGGCCCGGAGGCATGAGGGCCGGGCACCCACTCCAGGAGGCCCGCCATGCAGCTGGTGATCGCCGGCACCGACACCGATGTGGGCAAAACGGTGGTGAGCGCCCTGGTGGTGCAGGGGCTGGGAGCGCACTACTGGAAGCCGGTGCAGAGCGGCCTGGCGGAGGGCAGCGACACGGAGCGGGTGCGGGATCTGCTGGCCCTTC
>JBIIHR010000202.1:0-3705 GCA_044235655.1 Cyanobium sp.
TGCATCAGGAGATGCAGCGGTCCTATCTCGAATACGCGATGAGCGTCATCGTGGGGCGGGCGCTCCCCGATGTGCGTGATGGGCTCAAGCCCGTGCAGCGGCGCATCCTCTATGCGATGCACGAGCTGGGGCTGACGCCCGATCGGCCCTATCGCAAGTGCGCTCGCGTGGTGGGCGACGTGCTGGGTAAATACCACCCCCATGGGGATCAGGCGGTCTACGACGCCCTGGTGCGGCTGGTGCAGACCTTTTCCAGCCGCCACCCCCTGCTGGATGGCCATGGCAATTTCGGGTCGGTGGATGACGATCCGCCAGCGGCCATGCGCTACACCGAAACCCGGCTGGCACCGATCGCCAACGAGGGGATGCTCGATGAGATCGGCAACGACACGGTGGATTTCACCACCAATTTCGATGGTTCCCAGCAGGAGCCTGCCGTGCTCCCCGCCCAACTGCCCTTCCTGCTGCTGAATGGTTGCAGTGGCATCGCCGTGGGCATGGCCACCAGCATTCCCCCCCACAATCTGGGGGAGGTGCTGGATGCCCTGATCGCCCTCATCCGCCAGCCCAACCTCTCCGATGAGAAGCTGCTGGAATTGGTGCCGGGCCCGGATTTCCCCACAGGGGGAGAAGTGCTGGTGGGCTCCGGGGTGCGCGACACCTACCTCACGGGCCGGGGCAGCATTCCGATGCGTGGCGTGGCCCACATCGAGGAGGTGCAGCCCGGCAAAGGCCGCCATCGACGAGGAGCGGTGGTGATCACCGAGTTGCCTTACCAGCTCAGCAAGGCGGGCTGGATCGAGAAGCTGGCGGAACTGGTGAATGAGGGCAAGGTGTCCGGCATCGCCGACATCCGCGATGAGAGCGATCGGGAAGGGATGCGGGTGGTGGTGGAAGTGCGCCGGGACGCGGATTCCAACAAGGTGCTGGCCGAGCTCTACCGGCGCACGGCCCTGCAGAGCAATTTCGGGGCCATCCTTCTGGCCCTCGTGCACGGGCAACCCCTGCAGTTGAGCCTGCGCCAGCTCCTGCAGCACTTCCTGGAATTCCGGGAGCACACCATCCTCCGGCGCACCAGCCATGCGCTGCGGCGATGTGAGGAACGGCTGGAGGTGGTGGAGGGGCTGATCAAGGCCCTGGCCCGGCTCCAGGAAGTGATCGCCATGATCACTGCCGCCAGTGATGCTGCTGCCGCCAAGGCGAGCCTGCAGGTGCACCTGGATCTGACGGAACGCCAAGCCGATGCGGTGCTGGCCATGCCCCTGCGCCGCCTCACCAGCCTGGAGCAGGAAAGCCTGCGCAAGGAAGCCACCGATCTCAAGGAGGAACAGGGAAAGCTGCGCCATCTGTTGGATGACCGCGATTCCCTACTGGAGGCCATGGTTCGGGAGCTGCGGACCCTGCGCAAGCGCTATGCCACCCCCCGCCGCACCCGCCTGGTGGAAGGGGGCGATGCCCTGGTGGCCCAGCGGGGTGCGGCCGCCCGTCCCAGCACGGGAGAACAGCGGCAACAGGCCCTGGATGCCCTGCCCACGGATGCCCGGGTGCTGATCCAGAGCGATGGTCTGGTGCGGATCCTCTCCACCCAACAGTGGGGCCGACTGAAGCTGGATGAGGGGACGGACTCCGGAGAGGGTTCCGCTCCGCGCATCCTGCTGCCGGTGCACCCACCCCCAGCCCTGCTGGCCTTCACCGCCGATGGTCGGGTGGCCCTGGTGCGCTGGGAATTCGCCGCCCAGCAGCAGGGTCCACTGGAGCGTTTCCTGCCGGACAGCCTGGCCGGAGAAACGGTGGTGCAGGTGCTCCCCCTGCGGGCCGACCTCCACAGCAGCCTGGGGTTGCTGAGCAGCGATGGGCGGTTCAAGCGGCTGCCCATCGAAGACGTTCAGGAGCTCTCGGGCCGGGCCGCCACGGTGTTGAAGCTGAAGGAAGGGGTGACCCTCAAACGGGTGGTGCCCTGCGGCAAGGAGGAAGACCTGGTGGTGGGGAGCAGCACGGGCCGACTGTTGCGGCTGGAGGTGAACGACAGCAACTTGCCGGTGCTGGGCCGGGCCGCCCAGGGCCCCCAGCTGATGCGTCTGCTTCCTGGGGAACAGGTGGTGGGGGCGACCAGCGTGGCCAAGGATGGGGAGGTGTTGCTGGCCAGCCGGCTGGGTCAGCTGAAGAAACTGCAGGTCGCCAGCCTGCGCCTCTGCCAACGGGGGGATCTGGGGCAAATCGGGCTCCGGTTCCTGCAACGCTCCGACCAACTGGTGGATCTCCAGGGGGCGGACACCCCCTTGGTGGGCGTGCGGCTGGAAGAGGGCGAGGGGCGCCATCTGCGCTGGAGCGTGGGCGAGCTGGCCAGCGAAGACAGCACCGCCTCGGGCCTCCAACTCCCCCTGCGGCCAGGGGAACAGGTTCGCGAACTGGTGCCCTTGGTGAAAAACTGATGCGCCCAGTTCTGCGCCCATTCCTGTTGGCCCGCCGAAACGTTCTGGTCCTCACGGGGGCCTCCCTCCTTGGGGGATTGGTGCTGGCCGTTTCTCCCGAACTCGGTTTCTCCCGCAGCGGCAGCAACGCTCCAGAACCGGTGGCCGCACCCCAGACCAGCCCTGCCCTGGCCCTGCTGCCCACGGATGCGGGTTTGCCCCGCAGTGGAGACGGACGGCACTACCCGCTCCTCCCCAGCGACGTGAAGGAGCTGGCGGTCCTGCTGGCCTCCCTGGAAGAGGCCATCCGTGACCCGAACACCCCGGCGGCGGACCTGCCGCGGCTGGGTCACCAGCAACAGGTGATCTACCGGGTGCTGTCCCACCGCCGCCCCCTGGCGGATCAGGTGCGGGCCGCCCTTCCCCAACGCTGGCAACCGGTGTTCGACCACCACGTGGGGGCCCGGCGGGAATTTCTGGCCATGCACCGGGGAAAGCGGAGTCTGACGCTGCCCAGCTGGCGGATCATCCCTCCCAAGCCCCCGGAGCAACTGCTGGCCTACTACCGGGAGGCGGCCGCGGCCACGGGCATCCCCTGGGAGGTGCTGGCGGCGGTGAATCTGGTGGAAACGGGCATGGGCCGGGTGGATGGGATCTCCGTAGCCGGTGCCCAGGGACCCATGCAATTTCTCCCCTCCACCTGGGCGGAAGCGGGCATCGGCAAGGGCGACATCCGCAATCCCCGGGATGCCATCGGCGCTGCCGCCCGATATCTGGTGCGCCGGGGCGGACCGGGAAACCTCAAAAAAGCGCTGTGGGGTTACAACAACAGCGATCACTACGGCAAGGCCGTGCTGCACTACGCGGCCCTGATGAAGGAGGATCCCGCGGCCTTCCGGGGGCTCTACCACTGGGAGGTGCACTTCGCCTCCGGGGCGGGCGACCTCTGGCTTCCCGTGGGCTACCTGCAACCCAAACCCATCTCCGTAGCGGCCTACCTCAAAACCCACCCGGCCAGCGCACCCCCACCGGGCTCCTCGGGATACTGAATCCATGAGCCCCTTCCGCCGATCGCTCGGACCCCAGACCTGGGGCTGGCTTGCCGCAGCCCTCCTGTTCGGGGAGGGACCAGGCGGGGCTTCCCCCCTGGCGAACCCGCCCCCTCCCCCCATCCCCCTGCCGGAGCCTGCCGGCCAGACCCTGCTGCTGGAAGCCACGGCCCGCAGGGATCACGGGCCCCTGGCCCAGTGGTTTGAAACCCAGGCCAACCTGGCGTATTGCGGCGTGGCGAGTG
>JBIIHR010000203.1:0-3702 GCA_044235655.1 Cyanobium sp.
AGGAAGCCGGCCTCCCCTGGCGCTGGGATGAGGCCACCTACCGCCAGCTGCTGGCGATCAGCGGGGGAAGGGAGCGCATCCGCCACTTTCTGGAACACCAACAGGCGGGGTCCGTCTCGACCAGCCTCGTGGAGTCGCTCATGGGGGCCAAGCAGGAGGCCTATGCCACCCTCGCCCGAAGCGGCGAGTTGCCCCTTTGTCCTGGGGTGAAGCGATTGGTGAGCGAAGTGGCCCGGCAGGGACTTCCCCAGGCCTTGGTCACCACCAGTTCCCGATCCGCCGTGGCCGCTCTATTGCAGGGGCACAGCCCTGTGTTCGCGGATGCTTTTGCGTTCTGGATCTGCGGGGAGGATGTGAGAGCGAAAAAACCCAGCCCTGAGGGCTATCAACTGGCCTTGAACCGTCTCAACCTCGCCAGCACGGAGGTGCTGGCCCTGGAGGATTCCCCCCAAGGGCTGGCTGCCGCCAGAGGGGCGACTTTGCCCTGCCTGCTCACCCTGGGTGACCATGCGGTGGATGGCGATCCTGCCGTGCCTTCGGAGGCCTCCCCCTGGTGGCAGGGAGCCAGGGCTGCGGTGAACCACCTGGGGGATGACCAGAAGCCCACGACGGTGCTGCTGGGTCCCTCTTGTCAGGAGGGCAGGGTGACGTTCTCCTGGTTGGAACACCTGAAGGGGGGGGAATGGGCCGATCTCCACTGACACGCCCTTCTGATCTGGAAGGCCGCCCAAGGCAACAAACGCGCCTGCAACAGGTGTTAAATCAACTGGGTCGAAACCTTCGCGCCCAGATCGGCACCCGCTGGGCCACTGCCAGCACAGCGCTGCTGGCCCTTCTCGGAGGAATCTTCCTAGGGGAAAACCTATCGGCGATTCTCCTCTGGAAGCTCACAGGTGGCCGCCCGATCCTGGTGCTGGGGATGGTGGTCGTTTACGAGGTGCTGGTGAGGCTGCGTACCCGGGCCGTCAGCGATGTGCCTCCCCTGGGCTGGGTGGTGATCGACAACCTCCGCATGGGCGTGGTGTTCGCCCTGGTGCTGGAGGCCTTCAAACTGGGGAGTTAGGGCTGGCTGATACAGCAGCGTTCGAGATCAGGCCTCGTCTTCCGCAGAGTCGTCGACGGGATATTCAAATCCCCGTGCGCGCCCACTGAGCACAGCCTTGCCAATCGACAGAGCCTTCAGGGCCGCATCCCCTGCCTTGGCCTTCCACCGGGCATGACGCTGATTGCGCTTGCCTTTGGAGGTTTTCTTCTTCGGAACTGCCATGGCCCTGCCTGCTTTGCCAAAGGTTGATCTTCCTTGGTCAGGCGACCTTCCGTCAAATCGCTAGCATCCAACCACATGATTTGAGCAGTGGATCGTTCGCCCCCCCCCCTTCGAGCCCTCATCCCCGCGCCATGGCTCCTGGCGAGCACTGCTCCCACTGAGTCCCCAGCGCCAGCAGGCAAGGTCGAGGCGAGCGCCGCTCCAGGCCAACGATCGCTTGAAAAACGATCCCATGAAAAAGCACCCGCAGAGGGCAGCAAAAAAGAAGCCCTGAACAACAACGACAATTCCGCCCAACCCAAAGGGTTTTCACTCGGAGGACTCCGACAGGCTGCTCCCTCCTATAGCCAGCTCCTCAACGACATGAAGGGCGGGGCCGTGAAGGAGATCCTCCTGTCACCCCGCCAACGGGTGGCCACGGTCACCTACGACGACGGTCGAACGGCAAATGTGGCCCTGTTCAACGACAACCAATTGCTGCTCCGCACGGCTGAGCAGCAACGGATTCCGCTTTCCGTCAGGGATGAGCGACAGGAAGAGGCCATGGCCGGGCTGCTCGGAAATCTGCTCCTCGCCCTCCTTCTCTTTGGTGCCTTGGCCCTGCTGATCCGGCGCTCCAGCCAGGTGGCCAACAAAACCCTTGGGTTTGGCCGCAGTCAGCCCCGGGTTCAGCCCGAAGGGGCGGTGCCGGTCCGCTTTGAAGATGTGGCGGGGATTGCTGAGGCCAAGGAGGAGTTGCAGGAGGTGGTCACCTTCCTGAAATCTCCGGAACGCTTCACCTCCATCGGCGCCAAGATCCCCAAAGGGGTGCTCCTGGTGGGTCCCCCCGGCACGGGGAAAACGCTTCTCGCCAGGGCCATCGCTGGGGAAGCTGGGGTGCCCTTCTTCTCCATGGCGGCATCGGAATTCGTCGAGCTGTTCGTGGGGGTGGGAGCCAGCCGGGTGCGCGACCTGTTCCGCAAGGCCAAAGCCAAGGCCCCCTGCATCATTTTCATCGATGAGATCGATGCCGTCGGCCGTCAGCGGGGAGCGGGAATCGGGGGCGGCAACGACGAGCGAGAGCAGACCCTCAACCAGCTCCTGACGGAAATGGATGGGTTTGAAGACAATTCCGGAGTGATTCTTCTGGCGGCCACCAATCGCCCTGATGTGCTCGATGCCGCGCTGATGCGACCGGGACGGTTCGACCGCCGCATCATCGTGGATCTCCCAGACCGCAAGGGTCGCGAAGCCATCCTGGCCGTCCATGCCCGCACCCGCCCCCTTGACGAGAAGGTGTCTCTCTCCGATTGGGCGGCCCGCACCCCTGGTTTCTCCGGAGCCGATCTCTCCAACCTCCTCAATGAGGCCGCGATCCTCACCGCTCGCCGCGAGGAGACCAAGATTGATGATCGCGCCATTAGTGATGCCCTGGAGCGCATCACCATGGGACTCACGGCAGCCCCCCTTCAGGACAGTGCCAAAAAGCGTCTGATCGCTTATCACGAGGTGGGCCATGCGCTCCTCACCTGTCTTGTTCCCCATGCGGACAGTCTGGACAAGGTCACCATCCTTCCCAGGGCAGGGGGGGTGGGAGGATTCGCCCGCACCGTCCCCGATGAGGACATCCTGGATTCCGGCCTGATCACCCGGGCCTACCTGCTGGCGCGGCTGGTGGTGGTGCTGGGTGGCAGAGCGGCAGAGCTGGTGGTGTTTGGCCCCAGCGAAGTCACCCAGGGAGCCTCCAGTGATCTGCAGATGGTGAGCCGGATCTGCCGGGAAATGGTCACCCGCTATGGCTTCTCCAGTCTTGGGCCCGTTGCTCTGGAAGGAGATGGGGCGGAGGTGTTTCTTGGTCGGGACTGGATCCGGGCCGAACCCCACTACTCCCAGGACACAGGCAACAGGATTGACACGCTGGTCAGGAGCCTGGCCAAGCAATCCCTCGAGACGGCCATTGCTCTCCTTCAGCCCAGGAAGGAATTGATGGATCGGCTTGTGGAGCGCCTGATCACCCAAGAAACCATCGATGGGGACAGTTTTCGTCAGCAGGTGGACGCCTGGTCCACGCAGCATCCAGACATCCCGTTGCCCACCGGCCCGATCCTCAGCGGTTCAGCCGGCGAGCCCTCCATCCTGACCCGCTGACCCACCGGCAAAACGGATATCGAGGCTTCTGAGATAGGTGTGAAGACCCGCATCCTGGATGGGCAGGAGGCGCGCAATCTGCCCACTGGGATTGACGTGGGAATGCCAGTGGCCCGGAGGGGTAAGGAACACGCCACCGGTCTCCCAGTCGATGCGCTTGGGGCTCTGGATCCTGCCCGCTCCGTCGAGTTCTGTGCCCACCAAGGTATGGCAACCCGGTGCAGCATCCAGGATGAGATCGATGGCCACCGATTGGTGGCGGTGCGGGGGTTGAACCGCCCCGCCTGGCACCACACCCACCATGGCCC
>JBIIHR010000204.1:0-3701 GCA_044235655.1 Cyanobium sp.
CTCCAGGCCCCAGGTGGGCTGGCCCAGCCCGTGCCGGTGCGGGCCGCTGCCCGTCTCGCAGAGGGCTGGGCCCTGGCCGAAGCCATCTGTGACCCAGGGGATGGGCTGGATCTCACCCGCGGCCTGCTGGTGTGGACCCTGGCCTCCTGGCAGCCGGCTCCCCTGCCCCACGAAGCTGGGGAGCCGGGCTGGCTGGTGCTCGACGCTGGCGAGGGGGTGGGCGTGCACGCCGCCAGCCGGGAGTTGTGTCTCTCGGCCTATGCCCGGGCCTTGTTGGAGGTGAACCTTCGCCCCCTGGTGCCGGAGGGGCTGCAGCTTCGGCTCAAGGTGGTGCTGCCGGAGGGGCGGGCCCTGGCGGAGCGCACCAGCAATGCGGCCTTCGGGGTCGTGGAGGGGCTGGCCCTGATCGGCACCCGGGCTGAGGCCCAAGCCAGTGCCGATCCCCACCAGCTCGATCGCACGCTTCAGGAGCTGGCGGCCCGGCTGGCCTCCCCCGATTTCCCAGGCGATCTGATTCTGGTGATCGGGGAAAACGGGTTGGATTTGGCCCCCCGGCTGGGATTGCCCGCCGAGCGGCTGCTGAAGGTGGGCAACTGGCTGGGGCCCGTGCTGGTGGCCGCTGGCCAGGGGGGTGTGAGCCGGCTCCTGCTGTTTGGCTACCAGGGAAAACTGATCAAGCTGGCGGGGGGCATCTTCCACACCCACCATCACCTGGCCGATGGCCGCGCCGAGGTGCTCACGGCTCTGGCGGCCCTCGAGGGCCTTTCGGGTCCTGCCCTGGAGGCGCTCCATCGGGCTCCCACCGTGGAAGCGGCATTTCAGCAGCTCGACACGATGGATCCGGAGTTGGCCGCCCGCCTGCGCACCCGCCTGGCTCTCACGATTGAGCAGCGCGTGGCCCAGTACCTGGAGCGCCATGGGGCCGGTGGTGTTGCGGCGGGCGTAGCCCTGTTTGATCGCAGCCGGCGGCTCTGCGCGATCGGCCCCCAGGGCGCCACTTTTGTCCAGGGGTGGTCAGGGCCCTCGCAGGGGGCAACCTAGGGTTGGCTCTGGCGGCCCGATCAGGCCCCAGAGCCTGGTCTGGCGCACACCCCGTTTCCATGTCGTCCTCTCCTTCCACCGTCACTCCACCCCAGACTCCTGAGGCGACGCCTTTTGGTCCGCTGGCGGAGGCTCTCCAGGGCAGCCGGAAGCCTGGCATCGTGATCCTGGATTTCGGCTCCCAGTATTCCGAGCTGATCGCCCGGCGGGTGCGGGAAACCGAGGTGTATTCCCTCGTGCTCCCTTACACGACCACGGTTGCGGAGTTGGCCCTGCTGGCCCCCCGGGGGATCATCCTCAGCGGGGGGCCCAGTTCCGTGTACGAGGAGGGCGCGCCCCTCTGTGATCCTGCGATCTGGGAGATGGGTGTGCCCTTGCTGGGTGTCTGTTATGGCATGCAGCTGATGGTGCAGCAGCTGGGCGGCAAGGTGGTGGCCGCAGGACGGGCCGAGTACGGCAAGGCCCCGTTCCATGTGGATGATCCCATGGACCTGCTCACCAATGTGGAGAACGGCTCCACCATGTGGATGAGCCATGGCGATTCCGTGGAGTCGCTTCCAGAGGGCTTTGTACGACTGGGCCATACCGAAAACACGCCCGATGCGGCCGTTGCCCACCACGGCCGCCGGCTCTACGGGGTGCAATTCCATCCGGAGGTTGTGCACTCCACCGATGGCATGGCGTTGATCCGCAATTTTGTGTACCACATCTGTGGATCTTCCCCCGACTGGACCACGGACGCCTTCATCGATGAGGCGATCGCGGATGTGCGGGCCCAGGTGGGTGACAAGCGGGTGCTTCTGGCTCTTTCTGGCGGAGTGGATTCCTCCACCCTCGCCTTCCTGCTGCATCGGGCGATCGGCGATCAACTCACCTGCATGTTCATTGACCAGGGATTCATGCGGAAGGGCGAGCCAGAGTTTCTGGTGGACTTCTTTGATCGACGCTTTCATATACAAGTGGAGTACATCAACGCTCGCCAGCGCTTCATTTCCCGCCTGGCTGGCATTACGGATCCGGAGGAAAAACGCAAAATCATTGGTGCGGAATTCATCCGTGTTTTCGAAGAGGAAAGCAAGCGGCTGGGGCCCTTTGATTATTTGGCCCAGGGCACCCTTTACCCCGATGTCATTGAATCCGCGGGAACCAACATCGATCCCAAAACAGGAGAACGGGTCGCCGTGAAAATCAAGAGCCACCATAACGTGGGTGGCTTGCCCAAGGATCTGCAATTCAAGTTGGTGGAGCCCTTGCGCAAACTCTTCAAGGACGAGGTGCGCAAGGTGGGACGGAACCTGGGTCTGCCCCAGGAGATTGTGGGCCGCCATCCCTTCCCCGGCCCGGGTCTGGCCATCCGGATTCTTGGGGAGGTGACGGCAGAGAAACTCAACATCCTCCGGGATGCGGATCTGATCGTGCGGGAGGAGGTGCGTCGGGCTGGTTTGTATGACACCATCTGGCAGGCCTTTGCCGTGCTGCTGCCCGTGCGCAGTGTGGGGGTGATGGGAGACAAGCGAACCTATGCCTTTCCGGTGGTGCTTCGCTTTGTGTCGTCGGAAGATGGCATGACGGCCGATTGGTCCCGTCTGCCCTACGACCTGCTCGAGCTCATGTCCAACCGGATTGTCAATGAGGTCAAGGGGGTGAACCGGGTGGTGCTCGACATCACCAGCAAGCCCCCGGGCACGATTGAGTGGGAGTGAGGCTGGGCTGCCGTGGGAGTCGTGAAGCCAGACCATCAGCCCGTTCGAATGGGTTATCGGCCCGAAATTGATGGCTTAAGGGCCCTGGCCGTGATCGCTGTGATCCTGAATCACACCCGTTCTGAATGGTTGCCAAGCGGTTACCTGGGTGTGGATATTTTTTTTGTGATCTCCGGCTTTGTGATTACGTCATCCTTGCTGGTGCGGGGTCGGGAGGGGGCGTCGGATTTCTTCCTTGGCTTCTATGCAAGGCGGTTCAAGCGCATCTTGCCTGCCCTGGTTCTCTTTGTGCTCATTGCTGGTGCGGCGATAGCCTATTTCTCCCCAGGGGGGCCCTCGATAAGAACAGGCGTTGCAGCTCTCTTTGGCTTCGCCAATATGTATTTATTTAACGAGGCTGTCGATTACTTTGGCCGCGCTTCTGAGCTGAATATTTTCACCCATATGTGGTCCCTGGGTGTGGAAGAGCAATTTTATTTTATATATCCTGTCTTGTTTTGGTTGGCGGGAATTCCTCGACTCCACGCTTCAGCAAGGAGCAGGTTGTTTTGGCTGATCTTTCTTGGCAGCATCGCTTCCTTTTTGCTTTGGCTTTTTCTCAGTCAAACCAATCAGGTTGCCGCTTATTTCCTGATGCCTGCTCGTCTTTGGGAGATGGGAACGGGTTGTCTGGTTTGTCTTGCGATGGGTCGATGTCAGTCTTGGCCCTTTACCCGTATCCAGGGGATTGGTCTTGGAGTGGTGGTGGCCATGGTGGCCGTGCTTTTTTTGCCGCAAGCCACAAGCGTGTTGGCAACTCCCCTCGTGATTCTGCTGACATCTTTGTTCCTGATCACGGTCCGCCCAGGCTCCATGGCCTATGCCGGGTTCGCCCAACCTCAAGTTGTGTTTATTGGCCTGATTTCCTACTCGCTTTATCTGTGGCATTGGGGGGTTCTTTGTCTCAGTCGTTGGACC
>JBIIHR010000011.1:0-11864 GCA_044235655.1 Cyanobium sp.
GCTGGACGGCGAATTTTGGATAGATGCAGCTGCTGCCCAGAAAGAGCAGGCGCCGCACGCCATTGCGCCAGGCGCTTTCGATCACATGGTTCTGGATTTTCAGGTTGTCGAGTAGGAAGTCGGCGGGCTGGGTGTTGTTGGCCTGGATGCCGCCCACCTTGGCCGCAGCGAGCACCACCACATCAGGACGTTGCTGGGCCATCCAGGCCGCCACGGCACCAGGATCCAGCAGATCCAGCTCCTGCCTGCTGGCGAGCAGGAGGTCTCCCCCTTGGGAAGGATCGGCAAAGCCTCGGCGGCGAAGAGCTCGGCAGATGGCGCTGCCCGCCATGCCACGGTGGCCTGCCACGAAGATGCGATCACAGGGATGAAGAAGGGCCATACATCTCAGGTGCTGCCGCAATCTTCCCACTCCGTTCCAGGCCATTCCAGGGGTGAGGCCCAACGGGTAGACCCGCTTACGATACGGACCCGTTCCAGCTCCACCCCTCCCACTTGCATGTCCTCTTGGGCCATGGCTGAGCCTCTTCCTCCTGTTCTGCCCCTTCAAGCCAGCCAGACGCCTGGCCGTGAGAGCGGCGGAGCTGCCGTCATGGAGAAGGCCCCTGAGCGGGTGCGCAAGCCGGCACCGCGCTATCGGGTGCTCCTTCACAACGACCCGGTGAACAGCATGGAGTACGTCGTCCAGACGCTCCGGCAGGTGGTGCCGAGCCTGAGTGAGGAAGATGCCATTGCCGTGATGCTGGAGGCCCACAACACCGGGGTGGGGCTGGTGATCGTCTGTGATCTGGAGCCGGCTGAGTTCTACTGCGAAACCCTCAAGGGCAAGGGACTGACCAGCACCATCGAGCCCGACGACTAGTGGCGCGTCCTGGCCTCACCTGGTTTGGCACCCTGCGTTACCCCGCGGTTCTGGTCAGCCTCTTTCTTGGTCTGCAGTTAGTGGCCCGCAGCCTGGGGCTTCCTTCCGATGACTGGCCCCTCTTTGCGGCCCCCTGGACCCTGCTGGCCCTGCTCCTCTCCCTGCCGCTGCGCTTACAGCGGGTGTGGAATGAGCCCACCCCCTGGTGCCGGCTCGGGGTGGTGGCCCCGCCCCAGCAGGCCCTGGGGGCCCTGCTGGGGGGATGGGCAAAGGCCCTGGCCCTGCTGGCGCCCATCACCGTGCTTCTTCTGTGGAGCGGGCTGGCCCGCTGGCAGCCCAATCTCTCCCCAGCGGAGCTGGCCAATGCCCTGGCGCTGGGTCTGGGGGTGGGTTTTGCCGAGGAACTCCTGTTTCGCGGCTGGCTCTGGGGGGAGCTGGCGCTCCATCTGGGGCGCGCCCGTGGGGCGATGGCCCAGGCCGTGATCTTCAGCCTGGTGCATGCTCGGGCCGACCTTGGGATCGCGGGGTTAGTGGGCCTGCTGGGTGGATTGTTGCTGCTGGGGCTCGCCTTGGCCCTTCAGCGCCGGTCCGATGGGGGCCTGCTCTGGGGAGCGGTGGGGCTCCATGGGGGATTGGTTGGGGGCTGGTTTGCCCTGATTCAGGGTGCCCTGGTGCTTCGGACGGAGAGTCCTCACTGGTTAGTGGGACCCGGGGGTGCCAACCCCAATCCGGTGGGGGGTGTGCTGGGTTGGCTGGGCCTCGCCATGGTGCTGCTGGACCTGGCCCGCACCCTTCGCCTGCGGGAGGTGCAGGGGATCACCGATAATGCGCGGATCTGTCCGTGAGCGCAGCCATGAACCCTGTGCGGGTCGGGGTCATTGGCATCGGCAACATGGGCTGGCATCACGCCCGGGTGCTCAGCCTCCTGCGCGATGCCGAGCTGGTGGGTGTGGCTGACCCCGCTGAGGCTCGGGGCAAGCTGGCTACAGAACAGTTTGGCTGCCGCTGGTTTCCCGACTATCAGACTCTTCTGGAGGAGGTGGAGGCGGTGTGCGTGGCGGTGCCCACCCTGCTCCACCACCGGGTGGGCCTGGCTGCCCTCCAGGCCGGCGTGGATGTGTTGATTGAAAAGCCGATCGCCGCCACCCAGGAGGAGGCCAATGACCTGATTCGGGCCGCGGAGACTGCTGGCCGGTTGCTGCAGGTGGGCCACATCGAGCGGTTCAACCCGGCCTTCCGGGAGCTGCTCAAGGTGGTGGCTGGCGAGGAGGTGGTGGTGCTGGAGGCCCGGCGCCACAGCCCGAACCCCGACCGGGCCAATGATGTGTCGGTGGTCCTGGATCTGATGATCCACGACATCGATCTGGTGCTTGAGCTGGCCGCCTCGCCGGTGGTGCGGCTTGCCGCGGCAGGGGGCCGCAGTGGAGAAGGGCCCATTGACTACGTGAACGCCACCCTGGGTTTTGCCAACGGCGTTGTGGCCAGCCTGACGGCCAGCAAGATGGCCCACCGCAAGGTGCGGCGGCTTTATACCCATTGTCGCAACAGCCTGATGGAAACTGATTTCCTCAAGCACAACCTGCGGATCCACCGCCGTCCCCACACCACGGTGAGCGCCGACCATGGCGAGCTGGTCTATCGCAACGACGGCTTCATCGAGGAGGTGAGCACCACCTCCATCGAGCCGCTCTATGCCGAGCTGGAGCACTTCCTCCAGTGCGTTCGTGGCGAGGAAACACCGGCGGTGGATGGGCTGCAGGCTTCTCGGGCCCTGCTGCTCGCGGATCTGATCGAGCAGTGCGTGGAGCACCCCAACATCTGCATGACGTTGGACGAGCCGATCTAGGGAGCCTCTGGGCGGGTGTCCCGGCCCTTAGGCCGCCCGCACATGGGGCAAGGGCGCTGCCGGCGGCTGGCCGGCCCGGCTGAGCTGCTGCAGCGCCAGCAGCTGCCAGCGGCGGCATTGGGCTGGGGAGGAGCGGTAGAAGTCATCCCAGGCCTCGGCCTTGTGGCGGCCGTAGTCGGCCTCGTCCACCAGGGGGTGACCCTGCTGCCAGCCCACCCGAACCGCGTGGCCGATCACCACATCCAACGCCAGGTCGTCCTCGAATCGCACCTGGGGATTGGCTGCCACAAAGGCCATCAGGGTGAGCAGGGCCTCGGTGCAGAGCTGGCGGTATTCCGGTGCTTCGATCTTGCCCAACAGCTGTTCCACCAGGGCCGCGAAATTGCGCTCTCCGGGGGTGAGGTCGTTGAGGAGGGGGGCACTTTCCAACCTGTTGCGCCGCTCCAGCTTGTCGCCGATCACGATGCCTTCGCAGTGGCGCAGTAGATCCCAGATGCCGGGATAGAAATCCCGCGGCACCCGCTGCAGGGCTCCCAGCCGAAGGCGGTGCTGAAGCCAACAGCCCCCCTTGGGCAGCTCCTCCAGGGGATCGGGCACCTCCCAGCGCACCCGCCCCCCTTGCAGGTGGAGCTCCTCCTTGCGTTGCAGGGCTGTCTTGGCGTGCTCCACATCCGCCAGTACGGCCTGCAGTCGTCGGCGGATGGCATGGGGGGGCTGGCTGCAGAGTTCTTCAAAGGCGTCGCTCGGGCTGAGGTTGGCCGCACTCGCAAGCTCACTGGTGAGCAGCAGGAGTAATTGCCCCAGCTGCACGGTGAGGCTGCCGCTGAGCAGGCTCGGCTCCAGGCGTGCCAGGCTGTCGATCGCCAGCAGAAGCTCCTGCTGCAGCATCCACTCCCGCGCGTCTTCGCCGCTGAAGCGGCGGATCATGGCGGCGATCATCTTGCTGCCCTGGGGCTGGCTAATCAGCGACTGGCCCGTGTAGTTGCGCCCCACCACCACCTGCTTCTGCCGCACCAGCAGATCGGTGAGGGCATCCTCCAGCTGGGGATGCACCAGGCCCATTACCCCAGCTGCGCGGCGCACCACGTTCCAGTCGCCCTCCTCCAATCCCCGCCGATACACCTCTTCCAACAGGGCCATCAGCCGCAGAGAGGGGCCGCCTTGGGGTCCCTGCAGCTGGGCGCCGGGGCCAAGCCGGCGTCCCAGAAGCTCCAGAACCTCCGCCTGTTCCTCCAGGGAGTGGCTTGCCCAGAGCCGCTCGATCAGGACGGCCACGGAGGTGTCCTCCAGCTCCTGCTCTTCCCGGGCCGTGAGAGGCCGGTGGCTGCGGCTGGAGGGGAGCAGGGTCTGGCGCGGCTGATTCAGCCGACAGGCGGCCTCGGCCTGGGGCGGCAACTCAACCCAGCTGGCTTCAGCGACTAGGGCGGCCAAGGGGGCGAGTTGGACGGGCACCCCCTCCAGTTCTCCGGTCAGCAGACTGCGGCCCAGGTCAACAAAGGCCTGGGGATCGCGCTGGAAGGGAATGGTGGCGATCGGGATCAGGAGCACCGGCAGGCCCTCGCCCCGCCAGTGGCGCCGCAGGAGGCGCAGTTCGCTGGCCACCGTGTCCACCAGCTGTCTGGGGTCGTCGGCCAGATAAAAGGTGTCCTCTTCCAGCACGGCGGGCTGGAAGGCCAGGGCCTCCCCGTTGTGCCGGTAGAGCCGGGCGGTGGCCATGGTTTCCATCCGCACCGGCGGATGGCCGCTCAGCCCCAGTCGGTCGTTGGCGCCCACCGTGGCCATGCGCTGGGCCAGCTCCCTGGAACTGGCCACCCGGAGCATCCCTTCGTCCGGGTTGTAGACGGGCAGACCGCAGGCGCTGAGCTGGGCGGCGATGGTTTCGTTTTCGGGCACCAGAGCCACCATCACCTTCTCAGCCCCGAGGGGCAGCCGGTGGCGCCGTCCCAGGGGGTCCAGGTCGTCTGGGGTGATCAGGCCATGGAGCAACAGATCCGCCAGCCAGGTGAGGCTCTGGGTCCAGAGGAGGGGAATGTTCTCATTGGGCCGGCGCGGTTGGCTTCCGGGGTTGCGCCGCTCTCCCGTGATTCCCTCCGGGCTGACCAGATAGAGCTCCGGCAACAGGGGCACCCCATCCACGTCCACACTCAGCTCCGTAAGCCGTTGCCGCCAGCGACGGGCCTCCTCCCAGCGCTCCTCGCAACAGGCTGTCAGCAGCTCGTAGGCCAGAAAAAGGGGCCACTCGCACTCGATGTGCTCGAACTCCGCCAGTTCTTCCGGCTCGTAATGGAGCCGGCTCACGTCCTCGATCACCGTCTGGTGGCCATCGCGGCGGAAGCGTTTGTAGCCATAGGCGCCGCCCAGGTCTTGGCGGATCTTGCTGCGGGTGCGGGCCACCAGATCGCCGTCCTCCACAGCCCAGGCGGGATAGCCGATCACCGACAGGCAGGCGCTGTCGGCTTCCTTGCTCCCCGATTCCCGCGGCAGCAGGCTCCGCAGGGCGCGACGGAGGCGCACGATCGCATCCTGGGGAATGGTGAGGCAGTAGCTCCCATCCCCGTGGGGGCCGAGCAGATCGACGCCATCGAGGGCCTCCAGGGCCGCCTTCACCATGCCGATGGAGCTGGCGTTCCGCTCTGGTAGGCCGTGGTTGCTCTTGTCGCCCCGCTCCCAGATGCCGTAATCGGCCACCCGGTAGGCCCGGGCGACGTAGTACACAAGGTTTTGCACGAAATCCCGCTCGTGGGCGGTCTGCACCACCACCAACCCGGAACGGGTGAGCTGGGCTAGCTGAAGCAGAAACACGGCGGTGGCATCCAGCTGCAGATGGCCCCAGCCGTCGTCGGGCACCACCGTCGCCCCTGATCCGGTGTCGAACTTGGCGTGGATGGCATCCAGCGGGCGCAGGCTGCGCTTGAATCGCTCCACCTTCGGGGCCTGTCGCATCATCGCGGCGAGCAGCCCCCGCATCAGCTGCAACACCCGCTGCTCAAGCTCAAAGGCCCGTCTGCAGGGGCCGTTCTGGCGCCGGTGGGCCATGGCCAGTCCCCACACGCATTGGATGGAATACACACCATCACGCACCCAGGCGTCGCCGTAGTTCCCGTGCACTGTGTTGGCCGTGCTGGCCGGGAGCAATCCCGTGAGGGGGTGCTGCCGTGAGAGCACCACAGCCTCGATGTCCCGATCCAGGCGCTGGAGCAGGGCTAGGGCTTCGGGGGCCGCGTCACCAGCTGCCTCTCGTGAAGAGGCGTTCCATTCCCCCTGGCTCACCATGGTCACGTCACTGGTGCGCATCCCCACGGGCTGATTCACCTTCTAAGCAGCCATAGATTCTCCTCCGCGATGTCCCCTTCCATGGCAACAAACGTCACCGACCCCCTGCAGGCTGAAGTGCTAGGGATTCCGGTGAGCGTCTGCTCTGATGTTCTGGCCTCCGCGGTCTCCCTCTATGACAAGGGAGGTGGGCAGATCGTGACTCTCAACGCCGAGATGACCATGGCGGCCCTCAACAATCCTTCCCTGGCGGGAGCCATTCGTGGAGCCGATCTGGTGATCCCCGATGGGGCAGGCGTGGTCTGGGCCCTTGGGCGTCAGGGCATTCGGGTGCGGCGAACCCCCGGCATCGAGCTGGCCCGCCATCTCCTGGAGCATGCCGCAGCCCAGGGATGGCGCGTGGCCCTGGTGGGGGCCAGCCCCCCCGTGCTGGAGCAACTCTGCCACCGGTTGCAGGCAGAGATCCCTGGTCTTCAGCTGGTGATCGCCATCCATGGGTACAGCGACCCTGAGGCCTGGCCCGATCTGGAGAAGCGTCTGCTCTCGATGCACCCCGATCTGGTGCTGGTGGCCATGGGGGTGCCCCGCCAGGAGCTCTGGATCCAGAAGCTGCCCCACCCTCTTCTAGGCATTTGGATGGGGGTTGGTGGCAGCTTTGATGTCTGGGCTGGTACCAAAAAAAGGGCTCCCCTGTGGATGGGGAAGATCCAACTGGAATGGCTCTATCGCCTCATTCAGGAGCCTTCGCGCTGGCGTCGGATGCTGGCCTTGCCGGCTTTTATGGGGGCTGTGCTCAGCGGAAGCCCACCGAAGCCTGCCAAACAAAGGCCAGAAGCAAGAAGAAGAGGGGGATGATGGGCAGGATGTCCACCAGGGGGGCAAAGGCCTGGTAGGCCTCTGGAAGCTGGGCAAACACGTGCAGGACCATGCCGGAAGGAACCCTTTGTGGTGGCTGGAACCTACCACGTGTGGGCCGCTGGGGAGGCGGGCTCCCAGGGAGCGAAATCCTCTGAAAAACAGTCCTCGGCAATGGCCTGCCCCATGGCCGTGGTGAATCGCAGGAGCGTGGTGAGGTTGTGGAGGCTTAGCAGGGTGCGGCCCAGCATCTCCTCGCAGCGGAGCAGGTGGTGCAGATAGGCCCGGCTGTGTTGCACGCAGGCCAGGCAGGGGCAGCCTTCGTCTAGGGGAGTGTGGTCGTGACGAAAACGGGCATTGCGGAGATTCCAGCGCTCGCCGCCCACCAGGGCCGAGCCGTGGCGCCCCAGGCGGGTGGGAAGCACACAGTCGAACAGGTCGAAGCCATGGGCCACGGCCACCGCCATCTCTCGCAAGCTGCCCACACCCATGAGGTATCGGGGACGATCCTCCGGCAGTAACGGGGCAACCTGGGCCACGATCCGGTGCATCTCTTCCACCGGTTCTCCCACACTCACGCCTCCCACGGCGATGCCCAGAAGATTCATCGAAGCCACCACCCGGGCCGACTCCTCCCGCAGGTGGCTGTAGCACCCTCCCTGCACGATCCCGAACAGGGCCTGAGACCCCCCCTGATGGTGCGAGATGCACCGCTCCAGCCAGAGATGGGTGCGCCGGCAGGCCTCAGCCACCTCCGATTCCGTGGCCGGATAGGGAGGGCACTGGTCGAAGGCCATGGCCACATCCGCGCCGAGATCCCTCTGGATCGCCATGCAGCGCTCCGGGGTGAGCAGGATGGCCGCGCCGTCCCGGGGGGAGCGAAACGCTACCCCCGCGTCATCGATGCGGTTGATGGCCGACAAGCTGAACACCTGAAACCCGCCGGAGTCGGTGAGCATGGGCCCCTGCCAGCCCATGAAGCGGTGCACCCCACCCGCTTTGGCCACCACGGCTTCGCCGGGTTGGAGGTGAAGGTGAAAGGTGTTGGCCAGCACCATCTGGGCCCCTGTCTCTGCCAGCTGGGGGGTGCTGATGCCTTTCACGGTGCCGGAGGTGCCCACAGGCATGAACCGGGGGGTGCTTACCGTTCCATGGGGGGTATGCCAGTGTCCGCAGCGGGCGCGCGTGCGGGGGCACTGGGCCGTGATGGTGAAGGCAAAGGCCTGGGCTGTCACGTTCCTGGCCAGGGGATTTGACCCTAGACGGCTGGCTTTCCCCCCGCCGGGCCATGGCAGGGTGGAGCTGCTCTGTCCCAGCCCAGCCACGCCCTCTTTCCCTCCCCCTTGGCTCCAGGACCTGGCCGGGGCCTGGATCTTCTATTCCGTGCTGCCCCCCTGGCCTGGCATCCGCCCCCGGTTTGAGCGCATTGCCCGGTTCGCCCCTTGGATGGGTCTGTTGATCGGTGCCCTCCAAGCTCTGATCTGGTGGCTGCTTCAGGGGCATGTGCCCCTGCTGGCCCAGGTGTGCGCCGTGCTGGCCGCTGGTCTGTGGCTCACGGGAGGGTTGCATATGGATGGGGCCATGGACACCGCGGATGGGCTGGCGGCAGGGGACCGGCTGCTGGAGGCCATGCAGGACAGTCGGGTGGGGGCGAGTGGGGCCCAGGCCCTAGCCGTGCTGCTTCTTCTCAAGGCGGCCGCCTTGGCCACCCTTCAGGGTGCCGCTCCCCTTGCTCTGGTGTGGGCAGCCCTTTGGGGCCGCATGGCCCCCCTGCTGGCCGTGGCCTGGTTTCCTTATCTGCACGCTGAGGGGTCGGCAGGATTTCACCGCAAGCATTGGACAGGCTTGCTGCGGGAGGCCCGACCAGGCCTGATGGCCGTGGGGGCTCTCCTCTGGCTCAGCCTCTTCCTGGGTTGGGGGGGTGCCGGGCTGGCGGGTGCCGTTCCAGCCCTCCTGGTGCCTCGCTGGCTGGGGCGCCGGCTGGGGGGACACAGCGGTGACAGTTATGGGGCCTGTGTGGAGTGGACCGAAGGGATGGCGCTTGTGCTCATGGTGCTGGCGCGAATCGCTCCGTCTGGGCCGGCAGGGTGAGCTGGAAGGCATTCCCCCGCGTTGGCAGGGAAGCATCCACCAGGGCCGGGGGAATCACCAGCTGCAGATCCCCGCCCAGATGGCGGGCAAGAGTCCTTGCCAGGGCAAGCCCCAGGCCTGTGCCGGGCTTGCCCTGGCTCTGGAGCCCCCGCACCCCCCGCTCAAAAATGTGCTCCCGCTCCTCCTCCGCGATCTCGTCCCCCCCATCCCAAACCGTGAGGCTGAGGCCTCCGGAGGTAAGGGAACAGCGCAGACCCACGGGGCTGCCTGGAAGGCTGTATCGAAAGGCGTTCTCCAGCAGGTTCGCCAGGATCTCTGCCACCGCGCTGCTCTCACCCCGCCATTCGGGGAGAGCATTGGGGCCCACCCACTGGCGCCCCTGGAGGGCGGCTGTGGCTTCAGCCCGCTGCAGGAGAGGGGCGATGAGATCGGCCAAGCCGACCCCTTGGGGACCGGAGAGGAGGGGGGGGAGGAGCAGGGGATCGGGAGTGCTGGCGGGAGGCAACAGCCCATCGGGCTGGCCAAGGGCGCTGATCGCCTCTACGTATTTATTGAGCTGGCGTTCCTCGGCCAGCAGTCCTTCCACCAGGCTGCGACTGTCGCTGTCGTCCTTCAGGCGCCGCAGCAACAGATGGCCGAAGGTACGGACGGCAGTCAGGGGATTGCGCAGCTGATGCACCAACAGCCTCAGTTGTTCCTCCTGGGCTTCCGCGCGTCTTTGCAGGCGCTGTTGCTCCAGATCAAGGCGCAGGGCTTCCGTCAGGCAGACGGCCACCCCTTGAAGCCGTTGCTGCAGAAGCGGCGTCCAGGTGGCTCCTCGGGTCTCCACCTGCAGGGCTCCCAGTAGGGAGGGTCCGTCACGGAGGGGAAGCCAGCGCCTCTCTTCGGCCGGTACACGCAGTTGGCTGTCGCTCCCGACGGCGGTGAGGCGTCGAGCGTTTTCCGGCCATTGCCCGAGGGGAAGCAGGGTGGGAATGTTCCCCTGGCCTGGATGGGTGACATAAACCACGAGAGCTTCCACGTCTGGGCAGTCGATAAATTGCCCAAGTTGGCTGCGGAGCAGGACGAGAAACCTCTCGGAGACAGGTGTCACAGGGACGAGGACCCAGGCGTATGGGTCAAGTTAAAAAAATTGATGATCCCGAGGGGCGAAATCGAAAAAAAAGCTTTAGAGTCCTTGTATCGACCACTACTTCCAAGTCCCCAGCCGGGAGGAGTTGTCCAGCCATCTCGGCCAAAGGTTGCAAAGCCCTTGCGACCAAGGCTACAGCAGAGACAGGTGCATGTTTCTGCTTTCCGAGTGGGTCACCGCCCCAGGCGAATGGCTGCGATCCTCCTGATCGCTTCCCGGACGACAGAACGTAGGGCCGTGGGCCGCCTTCAGCGTCCCGGCAAACGGAGAACGGGCTTGTCTTGACTCTCCTCTCTTGCCAGCCCTCCCCCTTCCCCCCTCTCTCTCCACTCCAGCCCTGGAGTGATCTCTACATGTCCAAGAAGCGCAAGCGGATCAGCCGCCGTCGTCTAGCAGGCCAGCGCGTGCTGGCCCATGTGCCCACTTTCAACTTGGAAACGGGGTCCCACAAACCGGTCACCGCAGCCCGCCGGTTCATTGCTGAAACCGAGCTCCAGGCGCCCGCCATTCTTAACGTCCGCCGCAACGAGCACACCACCGACCGCTTCTTCTGGGGTGAGAAGGGTCTGTTCAGTGCTCAGTACGCCGAGGAGAACCATTTCCTGTTCCCCTCTTTGCGGTTGATCGTTGATCGCATTGGGGAAGATGTGCTCTTCGAGGGCATTGAAGCCCTCGCCGCCGACGACTGGGAGGAAGTGGAAGAGTACGAATACGCCTTTGTTTGAAGCCCCTCAGGCCTCACCCTGCCAGACCCGATCGAGAAACGCACGCATGGCAGGGAAGAGCCCGGGGTCGATGCCATGACCCCCGTGAAAGGGCAGCATCTCGACCGATCCTCCGTGTTCCTTGAGACTCTGCTCCAGGGCTTCACAGGCCCCAAAGGGAACCACCTGATCCTCCCTGCCATGGGTGAGGAGGATGGGCATCCTCGGGTGTTGGGGTAACCAGCCCGGATGGGGATAGCCGCTGCATCCGATCAGGCCTGCCAGGGGTAGTTCGGCTCCTACGGCCACATCGATGGCCATGGCCGCCCCCTGGGAAAATCCCAGCAGAGCGGTGCGCTCCAGGGGCACACTTTTCGAGAGCTCATGCAGCCTGTTCAGTAAATCCGCCCTGGCGGCTGGAAGCTCAGGCCAGTTGGGCAAACCCAGGTCGTACCACTGACGTCCCATTCCCCCTTGGTGAGGGAGGGGAGCGCGCAGGGCCACCACACTCACAGCCGAGGCCTCGGATCCCAGGAGTTCACGGCCAAGATCCAGGAGATCATCGGCATCCGCTCCCCAGCCATGGAGCAGCACGAGACGCCGATCCGCCTCCTGGGGACCAAGCACAAGGGCGGAATTGGAGGCCATGGGGTCGTTCGCGGCAGGTTGGAAGGGCAGGACAGGCACCTGGAGAGTCGCTGTTTAGGTTGGCGTTTCCGCGTTACCGACCTCCATGGCCCCTACCGCTCTCCTCAGTGTGTCGGACAAAGAGGGGTTGTTGCCTTTGGCCCATGGGTTGCTGGCCAAGGGCTACCGCCTGATCTCCAGTGGGGGCACTGCCTCTGCCCTGGCTGCTGCCAGCCTTCCGGTGACTCGGGTGGCCGAGGTTACGGGGGCCCCGGAAATCCTGGGAGGTCGGGTGAAGACGCTCCACCCCCGGATCCATGGGGGCATCCTCGCTAAGCGAGACGATCCGACCCATCAGCGAGATCTGGAGGCGCAGGGCATTGACCCCATTGACGTGGTGGTGGTGAATCTCTATCCGTTTCAGCGCACTGTGGCCCAACCGGGAGTGAGCTGGGAGGAGGCCATCGAGCAGAT
>JBIIHR010000205.1:0-3687 GCA_044235655.1 Cyanobium sp.
ATGGCGTCACCCGGTGGGGTGGCATCGTCCATGGCCGTGTTCTTGCGGATCTTGTTGATCAGATCCAGGGGATTGGTGGGGTTCAGGCCCCCCGAACCGCTGCCGGTGCGGCTGCCACTGGCCGGGTCGTAGTTGTAGATCTCACTTTCCGCCTGGCTGGATCCCATGGTTTGTCCATAGCCGGGCTGCTGGGCTGCGGCAGGGGGCAGAGGGGAGCCGAGGGCCAGGGGGAGGGTGGAGAGCAGGCCCAGCGCCAGAGCGTTCAGCCCAGAGGGATGGCGAGGGGTGTGGGACATGGAACCAGGCACCGGCCGATGGATTGGGGTGCATGCTAAGGGACCTTTTCGGCGCTCGGATCGCGCCATCCCCTCACCAGCCATGCGGATTGCCACCTGGAATGTGAACTCCGTGCGCACCCGCCTGGAGCATCTCTGCCGCTGGCTCCAGGAGGAGAAGCCGGAGGTGGTGTGCCTGCAGGAAACCAAGGTGACCGATGACCTCTTCCCCCTGGCCCGGTTGCGGGAGCTCGGCTACGAAGCGGCCATCAGTGGGCAGAAGGCGTACAACGGGGTGGCGATCCTCAGCCGGCTGCCCATGGAGGACGTGCAGGTGGGCCTGGCGGCCCTTCTCCCTGGGGATGGCGATGCCCAGGAGCTGGATGGGCAGAAGCGAGTCGTCAGCGCCCGGATCGAGGGGGTGCGGGTGCTCAATCTCTACGTGCCCAACGGCTCGGCCGTGGGATCGGAGAAATACGTCGACAAGCTGCGCTGGCTGGGCTGCCTGGCGCGCTATCTGGCGGTGCAGGAGGGCCAGGGGGATCCCCTCTGCATGGTGGGCGATTTCAACATCGCCCTGGAAGCGCGCGACATCCACGACCCGGCGCGGCTCACCGGCGGCATCATGGCCAGCGCTGCGGAACGGGAGGGGCTGGGCCAGGTGCTGGGCGATCGGCTGGTGGATGTGTTCCGGGTGTTCGAGCCGGAGAGCGGCCACTGGAGCTGGTGGGACTACCGCACGGGGGGGTGGGAGACGGGCCGCGGCTGGCGCATCGACCACATCTACCTCGACGACCTGCTGCTCAACTGCGCCACGGGGTGCGTGATCCACCAGCAGCTGCGGGGCCTGCCCCAGCCCAGTGATCACGCGCCGGTGGTGGTGAATCTGGCCTGGCCGCCGGATGAGGAGGGTGATGGCGTGGAGGAGGGCGAGTGGTGATCTAGGGGCTCGGTTGGCAGGAGAGGAAGCCGGTGGCGTAGGGCTTGCACGACCAGTCCTCCTGCTCCATCCAGGCGAGCGCCCCCCGGTTCCATTCCTTGTCGCTGGCCCAGCCGGGTTCGTGGAGGTGCAGCACGAGGCGGTTGATGCCCCCCATCTCCTCTGGGCTGAAGCGCGTCTTGGGCATTCGGATCACTGGCCGGTGGCTCAGGTGGGGGGAGAGGTAGGTCGGGGCGATCACCCGATCTTCCGGGGCGATGTCGCGCACCACCTCCTGCGCGGGGCCGCTCAGGAGCCGCCGTTCGCCGAAGTTCTCGAGCAGATCGCCCGGATCGACGAGGCCAACCCACAGCACCAGCAGCCAGAGGAGGGGGATCCAGATCCACCTGCGCACCCACTGGCGCAGGGTGGGATCGGCGGCCAGCCCCTCGATGGTGGCCACCACCAGCAGCACGGCGAGGGGAAGCTGGTAGTGAAACTGGAGGTTGCGTTGGGCCTCACTCTCCGAGAGGGCGTTGACGGCCAGCAGCGGCAGGCAGGCCAGGAGCACCGGCAGGGATCGTTTGCGCCAGGACCAGGCCAGGGGCAGGGCCAGCAGGAGCAGATAGGTGCCGATGTCTGGCAGGTGAACCACCTCCAGCACCCTCCACGGGGTGCGAACAAGGGTCCAGAGGATGGCGGCCGGGCTGTCGCCGAAGGCGGTGAACCGCTCCAGTGCGGCCGGCCCCTGGCCCTCATTGAGCCGTGGATAGAGACCTTCACTGAGAAAGAGGAGCCAGCCCATGCCGATCCCCAGGGCTCCCAGGGCCCAGGCCCAGCGACGGCGCAGGAGCTCCCCCAGGCCGATGCCGATGGCCACCAGGGCCAGGCCGTCGCGAAAACCGAGCACCAGCACCCACACCAGCATCCAGGCCCACCAGCGCTGGCGGGCTTCCAGCACAAACGACTGGGCCAGCAGGGGCATGGCCAGGGTTTCCGGGTGGAAGTCGTAGAGGTTGGTGTGGAACACCGAGGCCTGCAGCCACCAGGCCGCCGCCACGAACCAGCAGAGCCGCTGGGGCAGCCCCCGCAGGGCCGCCAGCCGCCAGAGGGGGAGGGCGGTGACCGCCAGGCTGAGCGACTGCAGCATCAGGAGCCACTGCACCGAGGGATGGATCCGGTAGAGGAGCCCCATCGAGAGGAAGGCCCAGGCCCCGTGGTTGCCCATGTGGGAGAGGCCCAGCAGGGTGGAGCGGGGCTCCAGCCCCTGGGCAACCTGCCAGGCCACCTGGTCGTAGATGCCCAGATCGAAGGCGTTGCTGCGCAGCAGCCCGTGGCGGAGGGCGGCCAGGGCCCACCAGGTGAGCCAAACCCCGGCGGTGAAGACCAGGAAACGGCGAGGAGGTGCCGTGCTCTCCAGGGGGGATGGCATGCCGTGTGCGGACAATCGCTTCCAGCTTGCCGTTTCTATGCTCAGCCTCAAGCGCGTGCCGAAGGGCTGGACCCATGACGTTGATCGCGATCAACATCCTCCTGGAGCCCGATCCGGCCACGATGGAGCGTGCGAAGGCCATCAATTCCCGCCTGCTGGCGAACTATCCCGAAGGCTTTCCCCTCGATCGCCACCACACCCCCCACATCACGATCCTGCAGCGCTTTGTGCCCCTGGCTGATCTGGAGGCCGTCGCCAAGGCCGTGCGGGAGGTGGTGGCTGCCGCACCGACCCCGAACTGGGAGAGCGTGGCCACGGGGTTGTACGACCTGGCCCACGGAAACCTCGGTGCCATGGGCATCGTGATTGAACCCACGGAGGATTGGCGCCGCCTGCAGGAGCGGATCATCGAGGCGGTGGCGCCGTTTGCGGCGGAGCGGGGCACGGCTGAGGCCTTTGCCCCGAGGCTGGATGGTGGGCCCATCAGCCAGCTCACGGTCGACTATGTGAACACCTTCGTGGATCTCCGCACCGGAGGGAACTACAACCCCCACATCACCGTGGGCATCGGCAAGCGGGAGTTCCTCGATGCCCTCAGGGCCGAACCCTTTGAACCCTTCCCTGTCCGAGCCCAGACGGTGAGCCTCTATCAGGTGGGAGATTACGGAGTGGCCCAGACCAAGCTCCATGACCTCCACCGCTGCTGATCCCCTGCCCTCCTGGCGGGAGGGCCCTGCCAAGGCGGAGATCCTGGGGTTCCTGGCCAGGGTGAGCCAGGAGGGATCGCCCGATGTCATCCCCCTGGCCGATCGCATCGCCGTGGTGGACAACGACGGCACCCTCTGGCCGGAGCAGCCCCTGCCCTTCCAGGCCGCCTTCGCCTTTGATGAACTGCAGCGGAAGCTCCTCACCGAGCCCGACCTGGCCAAGGACCCCATGGTGCGGGCGGCCCTGGCCGGCGATCTGGCCACGCTGATGGCCGGGGAGCACTTCGAAGGCCTGCTGAGGGTCGTGGCCCTCACCCATGCCGGCATGACCAACCACGCGTTTCGAGAGGCGGT
>JBIIHR010000206.1:0-3682 GCA_044235655.1 Cyanobium sp.
TCCCAAGGGATCGCCTGACATCCTCTGCGACGCCCGCCAACTCACCACCCTGGAACCCGCCCAGTTCGCTGCCGTGTATTGCTCGCACAACCTGGAGCACTACTACCGCCATGACGTGCCCAAGGTATTGGCCGGCTTTCTGCATGTGTTGCAGGATGGGGGTTTTGCCCACATCCGTGTGCCAGACCTCCATGCGGTGATGCGTGAGGTGGTGGAGAAAAATCTTGACCTCGAAGATGTTCTGTATGTATCACCCGCAGGGCCGATCATGGTGCTGGATGTGCTGTATGGCTACAGCGTGGAGATCGAGCGCAGCGGCCACGATTTCTACGCCCATAAAACCGGCTTCACCCGCAAATCTCTCCTTCGCATTCTTCAGGCTTCCGGCTTCCAATCGACATACAGCAGTGCAGGCAATCGGGAGATTCGTGCCATTGCCTTCAAGGGCACCCCCAGCGCCGAAGCCCTGGCGTTGTTTCAGCTCAAACCCTTGCCATGAGAGATCGTGCTGGGCTGGTGGAAGGGTTTGCCTTCAGCGTTCCAGCTCCAGCCACTTGCGCGCCTCCCGGGCATCCCGCTCCTGGCCGGAGCGGTGGCCCAGGGCAAAAGCGCCCACCGCCAGCGCCACCGCTGCCGCCATGGCGCCTCCGCGGCTGCGGCCGAGAGGGCCGGGGGGCAGGATCACCGGCACGGTGGCTGCGAGCATGAAGCTCATGGCCCCCAGGGCCGTGACTCCATACACAGCGGGTTTCACCGTGCGCCGGCTCAGGCCGTGCTTCACCAGCACCACCACCCCTATCAGGGGGACGGAGCTGCCCAGGGCCCAGGCCCAGCGCTCCCTCGGTGTGTCGCGCAGCCGGCGCTGGAAGGCGCTGGGACGGGATGCCAGTTCCATGGCTACTCCCTCCGGGGCGCGCCGCGCCGCTCGGCGAGCACCTGCTGCACCCGGCGCCAACTCACCCCATGGTGAGCGAGAGCCACCTGCAGGTGAAACACCATGTCGGCGGCTTCGCTCGCGATCGCTTCCGGATCGTCGTCCTTGCAGGCCATCACGAATTCGGCGCTCTCTTCGCCGATTTTCTTGAGGATGCGGTTGTCGCCTCCGGCCAGAAGCTTGTTGGTGTAGCTCCCCTCCTCTGGCTGATCGCGTCGCCCCTCAATCACCCGCGCCAGTTCGGTGCAGGCGTCCGCCGGCGGCGGCAGGGCCAGGGCGCCTCCCCCGCTGGGTGGTGTCGCGCTGTCGTAGAAGCAGCTGCGGGCGCCGGTGTGGCAGGCCACCTCACCGGCTTGCTCCACCGTGAGCAGGAGCACATCGGCGTCGCAGTCGTAGCGCACCCCCCGCAACCGCTGAATGTGGCCGCTGGTGGCGCCCTTGTGCCAGAGCTCCTGCCGGGAACGGCTCCAGTAGTGCACCTCCCCGCTTTCCAGCGTGTGTTGCAGCGCTTCCCTGTTCATCCAGGCCAGCATCAACACGGCCCCGTCCAGCCAGTCCTGGGCGATGGCGGGGATCAGGCCCGCCCCATCCCAGCGGAGCACCGCTCCGAGGGCCTCCGCCTGCCGCGCCGCCTCCTCCACAGGGGGCGGCGGAGAGTGGAAAGATGGTGGGGTGGCCACGACGGGCGCGTTACCAGCTGCAGCGATCCTCCCCCATGCCCAGCCCCCCGGCCTACACCTGCAGCAAGACCTTCCCGGGCTTTCCCTGCACTCATCGCCAGTGGCGCCATGGCGGCCATTGCCGTTTCGTGCATGGCTACAGCCGGAGCTTCACCTTCTGGTTCGCCGCCCATCGGCTGGATCACTGTGGCTTCGTGGTGGATTTCGCCAGCCTCCAGCCCTTGCGGGAGCGCCTGGCCCAGCACTTCGATCACACCTTCCTGGCCAGTGCCGATGATCCGCTCCTGCCCCAATGGCAGCACCTCCATGCCCTGGGCGGCCTGGATCTGCGGGTGATGGACAACGTGGGCATGGAGGCCACCGCCCACCTGGTGTGGGGCTGGGCCAACGAGCTGCTCCATGGGCGGGAGGGCGGCCGGGCCTGCTGTTTTCGGGTGGAAGCCCGGGAGAATGAGGCCAATGCGGGCTTTTACGCCGCCACTCCGGATTGGTTTGCCCGGGCGGACGACGGCCAGCCGCAGGTGTGGGAGGCCCCATGAGCGGGGCTCTGGTGGCCCAGCGCTTCGCGACCGCCTGGGCCCTGTTTCAGGGGTTGCTGATTGAGGCGCTGCCTTTTCTCCTCCTCGGGGTGGTGATTGCCACCGCAGCCCGCTGGTTGGCTCCGGGGGGGCGGTGGCTTCGCCAGCTGCCCGACCATCCCCTCCTGGGCCCCCTCACCGGGGCGGGGATGGGCCTGGCCCTGCCTGCCTGCGAGTGCGGCAATGTGCCGGTGGCCCGGCGCCTGCTGGCCGCAGGGGCCCCGGTGGGCACGGCGTTGGGGTTTCTCTTTGCGGCCCCCGTTCTCAATCCCATCGTGCTCGCGAGCACCTGGGCCGCCTTCCCGGATCGCCCCTGGCTGCTCCTGCTGCGGCCCCTCGGCGCCGTGGTGGTGGCGGTGGGCCTGGCCCTGTTGCTGGGGATGCTGGGGGAGGGCCAGTTGCTGATGGGCGATCTGCTGGAGGAGCGGCGTCTCAGCCGGCCTCTGGGCGAACTCAGCCTGCTGGAGCGGCGCAGTGGCCTGCTTGGCGGCTCCCCCCCTGCGGCTCCTCTCCCCATGGCCGCCCCGGTGCGCCCCACGGCGGCGGAGCTGTTGCGCCACGGCAGCCAGGAATTTCTCTCCCTCGCCCTGGTGCTCGTGGTGGGCTGTGCCATCGCTGCCCTGGTGCAATCCCTGGTTCCCCGCCAGTGGTTTTTGGCCGTAGGGGGGATGCCCACCCTCTCGATCCTGGCGCTGATGCTCTTCGCCCTGGTGGTGTCGGTGTGTTCCAGCGTGGATGCCTTTCTGGCCCTGGGCTTCGCCGCCCAGGTCACCCCCGGCGCCCTGCTGGCCTTTCTGCTCCTCGGCCCGGTGATCGATCTCAAGCTCTTTGGCCTGCTTGGTCAGATCTTCCGCCCCCGGGCTCTCCTCCTCACCCTGGGGGGGAGCAGCCTGCTGGTGCTGCTGATCGGCCAGCTGGTGAACCTCTGGCGCCGCTGAGCGGATCCTCCATGACCACCCTTCCCCAGTCCCCCGCCCCAGCCCTGCCCCCCCTGCAGCGCGGCGCTCTCTGGCGAGGCACGGCCCTGGCGCTCTGGGGCCTGCTGCTGTTGAGCTCCACCGTGGATGGTCGGCTGGATCTGCTGCTGCGGGCCGTGTTCCACCCCCTGGTGGGGCTGGCGGGAGCGGGGCTGGCGGCCCTGGCCGTGGCCCAGCTGGCCCAGGGGCTCCCTCGGGCCAGGGGTGCCCGGGAGCGGGTGCGCCCCAGCGAGCGGGCCCTGGTGGCCGCCACCGCCCTCCTGACGGTGGCGGTGCTGGCCTGGCCCCCGGCCCCCTCCTTCTCCGATCTCGCCAGCCAGCGCCCCCGCGACAACACGGCGGAAGAGGAGCTGGCCTTCGTGTTGCCGCCCTCCCAGCGCAGCCTCACCGACTGGGTGCGGCTGCTGAGGGCCCAGCCCGATCCCGAGCTTTTTGCGGGCGATCCGGTGCGCATCAGTGGCTTTGTCTGGCCGGTGCCCGGCGAGCCGCCCCAGTTGGCCCGACTCCTGGTGC
>JBIIHR010000207.1:0-3675 GCA_044235655.1 Cyanobium sp.
CATGGGCTTTATCGTCAATGATCCCTACGGTGAGTGGTTCAGCACCGGCTACGATACGAGTCGAAGCGGGAAAATGCTTCGTTACTCCTACGGGATGATGGCCCACATCTGCTCTCCCGAAAGTGAAGCAAATCCGAAAAACTGCTGGTATCACACCGTTTTCAGGGTGTGATTCCATTGGCGGGTTCTCTCTTGTCGGGGCTCTTTATGAAATCATTAGAGGCGGGCCTGATTCCCCCAAATGCACTCCCCTTGCAGAGCAGACCGATGGAATCGGTATTCACTGGAGCAATGAATGAGGTGTTGGCGCGCACACTGCATGTAGAAGGAGTTCCTCGTTGCACGAGACGGGCATCGAACAGAAGGTGGGTCGGCTGAACACGCATTCTTAGGTAACTCTTGCCTTGCTGGAGGGTCAGCGGTGAGGTGGAGGACGGGGAAAGATCGGTTTCGATCAGTGATCCGTACTTCAGGGCGATTTGGGCTCGACCCTGCCCATCGCGACAAAGAAGCCCCCTGGGATCCCGGTCGACGACAAGCCAATAGCGTTGCGGATGAATACCACGGAAACCGCTGATCGAAATCGAGGGGAAGTCACCATCCGGAGCGGGCTTCACCACATCAGCGACTTGGGCGTAGGAACCCGACGCCACCAGCAGGTTGAGTGAGGCGAGCAGACAGGCGACTGAAGCCGATCGAAACGGGTTGGCATGTGAGAGACGGAAAGACAACATGGCAAAGTCTGGATGTACAATTTTAATGCATGACAAAGAAACACGGTCCTGAATCGACTGTGTTTTTATATTTTTGTCGAGCAGGACTTGGGTTCAGGGATCACAGATCCCTCGTGGGTGAGTGGCCTTCCCCTTGTGCCAGCTGGCCCACCCGCTCAGCCAGGGCCAGGCAGCGATCCATCTCCTGCCAGAGCAGTTCCCGCCGCTCGGCGCTGACGGCGAAGGAGCGGTGGTGCAGGTCTCGGCCCAGGTAGCGCAGGGCATCACAGATGCGACGCCAGTCGTCGGTGCTGAGCTCTGCTGCCAGATGCATCGGTTGAAGAGATTCCCAACCCAGCTTGGCTCAGTTTTTCGAATGCTGCCCCGAATCCATGACGTGACTACCTTCCAGAGGTTGGTTCTGCCGCACCATGGGTTTTCGCTACCTCGACCAGATCGCCACACGGGAGCACCTGCAGACCTTTCTGCAACTCACCGACCTGGCCGCTGGGGCTGGCGATTCCGCCAGCAATGCCTTTCTGCTTTCCCACCGGCTCCGGGATTCCCCGCCCATGCGGTTGTGTGAGCAGATCCTGGCGGAGGATGCCAAGGCGGCCGCCCTGATCCGAGAGCGGCACCTGACCGGGCCCTACGACGCAGAGAAGCTGCGCGCTCTCCCCAAGGGCAGCCTTGGCCACACCTTTGTGACCGTGGCCGATGCGATGGGTTATGACATCAACTTTTTCCCTGAGCCCGCTTTCTACAACAATCTCGAGAGTGATGCTGATTACATCAACTATCGGGTGTTTGCCACTCACGATATCCATCACATTCTCAGTGGCTTCAGCCTGGACGGATTTGGCGAGATTGGTGTCATCAGCATTAGTGTGGGGCAGTTCAACCACCCCGGGCTTGGCTTCATCGACCTGACCAGTCTGTTGATTAACTGGTTGCGAAATGACACGCCGGAAGAGCGCATGACCAGCCATATGGAGCGGTTGCGAACTGCGAGTTACACGTTTCGACTGATCAGCCATGGGCTCGAGATTGCTTCCCAGGCCCAACCGCTGTTCCCTGTTCTCTGGGAGGAGTGCTTTGAACGGAACCTGGATGATCTCAGAGCCGAACTGGGTATAGAGCCCGTGACGGAAGGGCCCTGGAGCTGGTACAGCAACCCTGTCCTGACCCAGGCCCTGGGGCTTTGAGCTGCTGGCGCTTCTGGATCGATCGGGGAGGCACCTTCACCGATGTGGTGGCCTGTCCCCCCCAGGGCCCCCTGCAGGTGAGGAAGGTGCTCTCCGTGCAACCCGAGCGCCCTGGTGATCCGGCCGTGCGGGCCATCCGGGAGCTGCTTGGGATCCCCCCCGCCCACAACCTGCCAGCGGGGCTGGTGGAGGAGGTGCGGCTGGGCACCACCGTGGCCACCAATGCCCTGCTGGAGCAGGCCAGTGCGCCCGTGCTCCTGCTGTTGAATCGGGGCCTTGGCGATCTGCTACGCATCGGCGATCAGCACCGGCCCGATCTCTTTGCCCTCCGCATCGAGCGCCCCCAGCCCCTGGATGTGCGGGTGGTGGAGGTGGAGGGACGCCTGGGGGCTGATGGGGAGGAGGTGAGTCCCCTGCTGCTGGATGCGTCCTTGGAGGAGCGAATCCGCCAGGCCCTGGCCGATGGCCCGCGTCAGTTGGCGGTGGCCCTGCTGCACAGCTACCGGGAGCCCGCCCATGAGCTCGCCCTTGGCACCTGGCTCGATGCACAGGGTCTGGGCTCCGCCCTGCTGTCCCACCAGCTCAGCCGCCAGCCCCGTCTCCTTCCCCGGGCCGCCACCACGGTGGTGGAAGCGGGCCTTCAGGGGGTGTTGCAGGGCTACCTCGCCCAGGTGGCGAATGCCCTCGGGCCAGCCACAACCCTGCGGGTGATGACCTCCAGCGGAGCCCTGCGCAGCCCGGCCCTGCTTCGTGCCAAGGACACGATCCTCTCCGGCCCCGCCGGGGGAATGGTGGGGGCGGTGGAGGCCGCCCGGGCGGCGGGATTGGCCTCCGTACCCCTGCTGGGCTTCGACATGGGCGGAACATCGACAGATGTGTTCCACTTCGACCCCGACCGGGGCGAGCTGGCCTGGGAGCGGTCCAGCGGCACGGAGGTGGCAGGACTGCCCCTGCTGGCGGACATGCTGCCCATCCACACCGTGGCAGCCGGTGGGGGGTCGGTGCTCCAGGCGGTGGACGGGCGGCTGGTGGTGGGCCCCAGCTCCGCAGGGGCAGATCCGGGCCCGGCCTGCTACCGGCGGGGCGGTCCAGCCACGGTCACCGATGCCAACCTGCTGCTGGGCCGCCTCCCGGTGGAGGCCCTGCCGGCGGTGTTTGGCGCCAGCGGCGATCAGCCGGCTGATCGGGGGGCGGCGGAGCGGCGTTTCGCCGCGCTGGCGCAGGCCCTGGGCTTAGGCCCAGAGCAGGTGGCTCTTGGCGCCCTGCAGGTGGCGGTGGAACGCATGGCGGAGGCGATTCGCCGCATCTCGATCCAGCAGGGCCATGACATTCGCCAGGCCCTGCTGGTGTGCTTCGGCGGGGCGGGCGGACAGCATGCCTGCGCCTTGGCCAGCCGCCTGGGGGTGGGCCGGGTGTTGCTCCATCCCCTGGCGGGGGTGCTCTCGGCCTATGGCATCGGCCTGGCGCCTCAGCAGCTGCATCGGGAGAGGGCCCTGCGACTAGCCCTGGAGCCTGGGTTAGGGAGGGCTCTGGGGTGCTGCCTGGAGGAGCTGGTGCGGGAGGGAACCGAGGCGCTGGAGGCGTCTGGAGATCTGCCCCTGGGCCAGCAGCCTGCGCTGGCTCTGCGGCTGGATCTGCGCACCGCCGCCAGTGAGCAGGTGTTGGAGGTGGAGGGAACGGGACTGCTGGGTCGGCCACTGGAGCTGGATGAGGCGAGCTGGATCGCCCCTCTCCGCCAGAGCTTCCTCGAGAACCAT
>JBIIHR010000208.1:0-3673 GCA_044235655.1 Cyanobium sp.
ATGCTGACACCCCCACTATGCGTACACTTGTACCATCGCATCTTGGTGTCAGCGAATGGCCATCTCTGAAGCTCCCCGCCCAGCCTCCGGATTCCCGAGTCCCGCAGACGACTATGGGGAAGGACGCATTGATCTCAACCGAGAACTGATCCCCTCGCCGCTTTCCACGTTTTTCATGCGCGTGCGGGGGAATGCCATGCGGGACGAGGGCATTCTCGATGGTGACCTGCTGGTGATCGACCGCAGCCTGAATCCCCGCGTTGGCTGTGTTGTGGTGGCCGTGTTCGAGGGAAGATTCATCGTGCGACGCCTGTGCGCCCAGCCCCAAAGGCCCCATGCTCTCCAACTCGAGGCCAGGAATGGGGCGGATCCACCCATTTCCCTAGACGATGGGCAGCAGGAGGGGGCTGAAGTGTGGGGTGTGGTGATCCATGCGGTGCACCATCTCAAGAAGCAGGCAGACGGAAGGAAGGGGCCATGAGGCCACGACGCCGTAACTCCTGCTGAAATTGCAGAGCCAGACCATCGCTGCGCCAGGCTCGGCGGAGCTGGCCAAACAAAGCCAGAGACCGAAAGACAACAATCAGGCTCACGAGCAACTGCAGGCAGAGCTTCAACATGGGGTTGCCGTTAGGCCTTGGGAAATTTTAGACAAAGAAGCAGCAGACTTCTGCATGCGCAACGGAGATGTCGGTGGAGGCAGCTGGAATGAAGGAAGGGATCGATCTGGACGGGGACCTCGGCTGGGGGGGGCCTCTGCCAAGGCTCAGCGCCACAGGACTGGAAACACTTCTGGCCTCCCTGGATCCGCGATTGGACGGCTTCGGAGAAGGTCCATCTTGTCTCGATGATGCCCTTGCCTATCTGAATCGTCTGGCGAGCAGCACGGGAGACGGAGACTCCGGCAAGACGGAAATCGAAACGGCGGCGATGGTGCAGTGGATTGAGATCTGGCGAGGCGCCGGTGGCAACCGTCCAACCCTTCGCCTCATGGTGCAGACCGTGCTGGCGGAGCGCCTGAGGAAAGAAGAGACCTGACGCGCCCCGAAGGAAGGAAGAATTTGGTTAGTTTCCTGCGGTGAAGGATCGCTATAGAAAAGAATTGGGGTCAGAAAAAAAGCAGAAATGACAGATGGGCAACACCCCCAATTCCCGTTTGTCCAATCTAAATTCATGCAAAGGTGTGCTTCAAATTCAGCCAATGCCAATGCCGATGCCGATGTCAGAGCCGTCGGGCAGACCTGTCCCCAGGGCGGCGCTCCCATTGGCATGGGTGACCTGTGTGATGGCCGTCTTGACGGGCCTTCCCCTTCGGGCCGAGGAGGTGAGTCCATCACCAGTGGAGAAAACACCGATGGATCGAACCTGGCGAGGCACAGTGGAGCTCTACGGCTTCGCCCCCCTGCGGAGCTGGGGCACCACCACCATCCGTGGGTTTGAAGCGGATGTGGACACCTCTCTGGCAGAACTGATTCCCACGATCGAAACGGTGGGTTCTGCCAGGGCCAGCCTGGAAAAAGGGCGATTTGGTTTGATGACCGATCTGTATTACGCCCAGGTGGGAGATGAGATTGCCCGCACAGGACAACGGGGGCTGCTGACGGGGAGGGTGGAGCAGACGTCCATCCAGGGCATCTACGACTTTGCCTTCCGCTACCGATTTGGGGCAATGGAACAGGCCATCGGCAAGCCCGGAGATCTCACGGTCATTCCCTATGCCGGGGTGAGGGTGCTCCGCGACCAGCTCGATCTAGTGGCCACTCTTGAGGGGAGGGGCCCCCTGGGTCTCCGGCTTCAGAAGCAGGGAAGCTGGGAACGCACATGGGCCCAGGCCTTGGTGGGTACGCAGGCTTCGGTGTTTCTCACCCCTGGGCTGAAGCTCTTTGCCCGGGGGGATATCGGCGGGTTTGGGCTGTCAGGGGAAGAGGACCTCAGTGGCAATGCCCAGGTGGGACTGGGCATTGCCCTGGGGGCGAACACCCAGCTGGATCTGTCCTGGCGCTTGATGGGGATCGCCTACAGCAACGGCGCAGATCGGGAAACGGGATTCAACCTGCGCCAGAACGGGATTGAGGCGGGGCTGAAGGTGTTTTTCTAGGGCTCAGTGACGAACGGTTCCGAACCGGGTCTGACGAATGCAGCGCCCAGAACCGGCAGGGACCAGGAACAGGGGCGACATAGTTGTTGACGTTGTACTTGTAGGCAGCTGAAGGCTTTGACCATTGAAGTCCACATACACCCTTTAAGACGCGATCGTCTTGTTTAGTGTTGATGTCTCCCCATCCATTCGGGTGAACAGACGCACGCTTCTTCTGCAGCTCCTCGGGTTGGGCGGATCGGGAATGATGGCACCACCGCTTCTCTCCAGAACCACCCCCCCGACGAAGGCTCCGGTCCGCCCCCTCCCCAGGATTCAGATGCCCCTGCCCCTGCCAACGGATGGCATGGATGAGGATGAGCAGCGTCAGGTGCTCTCTCGCGTCACTCTCCACGATCGGCTCACGGTTCCCGATGGGTTTCAAACCGACGTTCTCGCCGTGTGGGGGGATCCAATGGCCGATGGACGTTTCGGCTCCAACAACGATTTTCTGGCTTTCTTCCCCCAGGCCGATGACACGGCCCTTCTGAGCATCAATTTCGAGTACATCAGTTTTCTCCCTTGGCGGCAGGCTCTGGCGGAGGTGTTGAGAACTCCGCCGCCGGTGGAGGATCTGATCCAGGCCCTGGCCCCTCAGGAGGGACGCATCGATGCCTCCAGCCTTCCCCAAGACCATCCATTGCTGGCGATGGTTGTGGGCGTGGCAACAGCAGCAATGGAGGACCTCGGAATTGGGGTGGCCACCATCAAGCGAGATCAGAACGGTCGCTGGCAGCGCCAACCAGGTCCGAAAGACAGAAGAATCACAGGCCTGAACGGGCTGGCGGATCCCCAGCAACGGCTGCTCTGCAGCGGCCCGGCGGCGGCCGTGTTTCGACAGCGGCAACGAATGGGCTACGACGATGGCCTGGGGGATCGGGTGATCGGCACCTTTGCTAACTGTGCCGGAGGGCAAACCCCCTGGGGCACCATGCTCTCAGCGGAGGAAAATTTTCAGGATCAGGTGGTGGAGCGTGTCTATGCGGATGGATCGTCTCCTCCCCCATCGGAGCGACCCTTCCGCTGTGATGGGGATCGCCTGTCCGGGCTCGGAAATCCCTTTCGCCTGGCAGGCAATAAATACGGCTGGATCGTGGAGGTCAACCCAGAAAAGCCGCGGCAGCCTGCCGTGAAGCACAGCTGGCTGGGACGGTTCCGCCATGAAGCCGTGGCGATTCGGGCCGTGCCTGGCTTACAGCTCCAGGTGTATTCCGGTTGCGATCGCCACGGCGGCCACCTTTACCGTTTCGTGAGCGAGGAGATCGTGAGGGATCCTGCCAATCCGTCCAACTCCAGATTGTTGGAACGGGGTCGGTTGGAGGTCGCCCGCTTTGACCCCCCTGGAGCCGATGGAAGGGGACAGGGGCATTGGATGGCCCTGGATCCCAACACGCCGGTGGATCCACCCCTGCCTAGCCATCTCGAAGGATTCGGCATCAACCAGCCCACTTTGGTGCCCCACAGCGATCGGAGCAGGGCTGGTGCAGAAGCCCTGGTTGATGACGCGGCGGTGAACCGCTACCGAAACCGCTACAG
>JBIIHR010000209.1:0-3671 GCA_044235655.1 Cyanobium sp.
CCTGGAGGAAGCGGAAACCATTGCGGAAGTCAACAGCCCGGATCTCAAGATCTTCTCCAGCCAGGTGGATCAGGCCCAATCGGCACTCAGAGCGGAGATCGCGCGTTGGTATCCCACGCTCAGCCTGAATGCCAACAGCCTTCCTGCCACCACCACCTCCCAGCGTTTTAACCGACGCTCCGATCTGTTCATCCAGAACAACGGGTCCGGCTACAGCGTTCAGACCATCACGGCGATGGATGCCTCGCTCCAGGCCACCTGGGCCTTGATCGATCCACGGCGGGTGCCCTCGATCGCTGCCGCCCGCGACCGCTACGAACAGGCGAAAAACTCCTATCTCATCGGCCTCAGGGAGCTGCGGCTCCAGGTTGCAGAGGCCTACTTCGATCTGCAGAACGCCGATGAGCAAGTGCGCATCGGTCAGGAATCGGTGCGGGCCTCCCTGGTGAGCCTGCGGGATGCCCAGGCCCGTTTCCAGGCGGGCGTGGCCACCAAGCTGGAAGTGTTGGAGGCCCAGACCCAGCTGGCCCGCGACCAACAGCTGCTCACCCAGGCCCTCTTTGGGCGTACGGCGGGTTCCCTCTCTGCTTCGCCGGGCCAGGCCATCGCCCGGCGGGAACTGGCGACCCTGCTGGATCTTCCCCAGAACGTCACCCCCACTGCCAAGGATCCCGCCCGGGTGGTGGGCACCTGGATCCCCTCCCTGCAGGAAAGCATCGTGGCGGCCTACGCCTTCCGGGAAGAACTCGACCAGATCCTGCTCGACATTTCCATTGCCAACAGCACGGCCAACCGGGAACTGGCGGCGGTGCAGCCGGTGTTAAACCTGTTCAATCGGTTTGGCGTGAGCCGCGGAACGGGCTCGTCTTACTCCCCAGGGCGGGAGTCTGGCTTTGATCCGGTGACCCTTGGGCCCTTCTCCCTGGAAAACCAGCCCGAGCGCCAGTGGCAGGTGGACAACGCCTTTGGCATCAATGTCAGCTGGGACATCTTCGATGGCGGCCGCGCCAAGGCGCTCTATCGGCAAAACAAACAGAAAGCACAGGAGGAAACCTTCAACTTCTCCAAAACCCGCGATCAGATCCGCCAGCAGGTGGAAGTCAGTTTTTACGATCTGCTCACCAACAATCGCAATATCGTCACCACCTCCAACGAGGTGCTCTCTGCCCGCGAGTCTCTGCGTCTCGCCCGTCTGCGTTTTCAGGCCGGGGTCACCACCCAGCGGGAAGTGGTCGATACCCAGCGCGATCTCACCCAGGCGGAAGTCCGCTACAGCCTGGCCATCACCAACTACAACAAGAGCCTGGCCGAACTGCGTCGCCGCACGGGTCTCGACCTGATTGCCCTCTGCCAGCGCCCCAATCTGCCCTCCCTGCGTCCCCCCTCCAGCACGGCTGACGTGCCCATTGAACCCACGCCCCTGATCCCCGCTTGCCAGGCTGGGGGCCTCTCCACCCGCACCAGCCCCTGACTTCCCCTGTGAGTTCCCCAGCCCCTCTGGCCGGGCCCACCGGTCTTTCCTTCCCCGCCACCTTGCGACTTGGGCTGTTTCAGGGCTGCCTGGGGTGTCTGGCGGTGATCTTTGCCGGCCTCCTCAATCGGGTGATGATCAGTGAGCTGGCCTTCCCCGGGCTGTTGGTGGGAGGTGCCCTGGCTTTTGAGCAATTCGTGGCGCCCAGCCGGATCTGGTTCGGCCAGATGTCCGATTCCCGCCCCTTCTGCGGACGCCATCGGCTGCCTTACATCTGGATTGGCACCCTGCTGTTCTGCGGGCTGGCCGTGCTCTCGGTTCCCCTGATCTTCCACGTGGCCGGTCTGCTGCGGGAGGGCTCCAGGGGCGCCCTCGTTGGAGGGGTCGCGGCCCTGTGTGGTTTGTTTGCGGCCTATGGCCTGGCGATCTCCCTGGCCAGTACCCCCTATCTGGCCCTGGTGATCGACCGCACCACGGAGGAGGAACGCCCCCGGGCCGTCGGCCTGATCTGGTGTTTGCTCACCGTTGGCATCGTGATCGGCGCCATCTCCATCAGTGTGAGCCTGCGAGGTCTCGATGGGGTTACCGATCCCTCCTTGCTGAAAGAGGTGCTGATGGGGTTCATGGGCCGAGCGGTGCTGGGGGTGTTGGTCCTCACCCTGGTGGCCACCGTGGGGATGGAACCACCCATCCAACCTCCTTCCCTCGGGGCAGAAGCCTCCACTCTCCTGGCTCCCCCTGCCCGGGATCATGGGCCCACCTTGCCGCAAGCCTGGGCCTTGATCACCTCCAGCAAGCAGGTGCTGGTGTTTTTCAGTTTCCTCGTTCTCTTCACCCTGGGCTTGTTCCTTCAGGATCCGATTCTGGAGAGCTATGGAGCTGAGGTCTTCGGCATGCCCATTGCTGCCACCGCCTCCCTGAATGCCATCTGGGGCGTCGGCACCTTGGTGGGATTGCTCACAGGAGGGCTGTGGATCGTTCCCAGGCTGGGCAAGTTCAGTGCCGCCCGCCTGGGCTGTCGGCTGATCGTGGTCACCCTGGCCCTGTTGTTGCTCGTGGGGGCCACGGGCCGGGTTCCTTTTCTGCAGGCGGTGATGTTTCTCTTTGGCTTGGCAGCGGGGATCGCCACCAATAGTGCCCTGGTTCTCATGCTGGATCTCACCCTCCCCCAGGCGGCCGGAACGTTCGTGGGGGTCTGGGGTCTTGCCCAGGCCCTGTCCCGTGCCCTGGGCAAGGTGTTTGGCGGTGGGTTGCTGGATCTGGGGCGATTGATGCAGCACCACTGGTTTCCTTCCATTCCGTCAGCTTTCCCCGCCTACGCTCTTGTTCTCGGTGTGGAAATGCTGGTGGCCGTCGCAGCTCTGCTCTTGCTCTCCCGCGTCAATCTTCAACAGTTCAGGGAAGATACGGGTCGCAGCCTGAGCAAAGTGCTTGCCCTGGAACTCGGATGAGCCTGGCCTCCTCCCCCGCCTTGATCGATTCCGGGCTGTCCTCCCTCATGGATCGGGTGGCGGCCCGCCAGCGCACCGACTTCGGCCATGTGGCTTCCGACCTCAAGGCCGATGGCACCCTGATCACCGCCTGCGATCGCTGGAGTGATGAAACGATCGTGGAGGGCTTGAAGAGCCTTTACCCCGGCGAGGGGATTCTCAGCGAGGAGGGCGACCGGCATCTGCCCTCTTCACCAGCGTTCTGGGTCGTGGACCCTTTGGATGGCACCACCAATTTCGCGGCCGGGATTCCCTATTGGTCGATCTCCCTGGCTCGTTTTGAGGGGGGAAAGCCCGTGCTGGCCATTCTGGATGTGCCTCCCTTGGGGCAGCGGATCATCGCCAAGGCTGGTCAAGGGGTTTGGCGCAACGGGGAGGTGGTGGATGCACCGGCCTCCAAGGCCCATCCGGGCGGTTGTGTGTCCCTGTGCAGCCGTTCGATCCGGGTGCTGCAAAAAATTCCCGACCGCCCCTTCCCCGGCAAGGTCCGTCTTTTTGGTGTGGCCAGCCTCAATCTGGTGAGTGTGGCCACCGGTCAAACCGTGGCGGCCCTGGAAGCCACCCCAAAGATCTGGGATCTGGCGGCAGCCTGGCTGGTGCTCCAGGAACTCTCCTGTCCGATCCGCTGGCTCCATGGGGATCCTGCCCAGATTCCCCCCGGAACGGATGTCACATCCATGGGCTTTCCCACGTTGGCGGCAGATTGTGAG
>JBIIHR010000210.1:0-3641 GCA_044235655.1 Cyanobium sp.
GCCGAATCCGGATCCGACCGCTGCCATCCCGTTCCGCACGATCAACTACTACATGTCGGGGGGCCACTTGATGCGGTGTGGCCCACCCGTGCTGGCCAATGGGGCCCTGAACTTCAGTGCCCCCAGCTCCGAGGCAATCCTCAGTTACGACACCACCTTGCGCCAGCTCAGCCGCACGTACGAGAATCGCTCCATCGCCTACACCCTGGATTTCCGATCCCCCCATTCCGCCGAACCCGAGTACACCGGTGTCGGTCGTGCCTGGGCCCAGTCGTCGATCATCGAGCTGGAGGATTGAGCTCCTGGGCCAGGGCCCCCAGGAGCCGCCGGCGCCCTTTGCCATCGCTCAGGGCGATGCGCAGCCAGGTGTCATCCAACCCCGCAAACGACCGGCAGTCGCGCAGCAGGATCCGATGGCGCTCCTCCATCGCCAGCCGCAATGGCCCCAGGGAGATGGGCTCCCCCCCCGGGCCCGCCTTGCCGCGCACCAGCAGGAAATTAGTAGGGGAGGGCAGGGGCTCCAGGGCCGGCAACGCTGACAGACCACTGGCCAGGGCGGCCCCCTCCCGCCCCACCCACCCCTGCACCCGGGCGCACCAGCGTTCGTAGGCCCGGCCATCTCCCAGCAGGGCCTCCCCGGCTGCCACCGCCAGGCCATTGAGGGGCCAGGGATCCCGCCAGCGGGCCCAGCGCTCCAGCTGCTCCGGAGCCGCCGCCGCGTAGGCCAGCCGCAGGCCGGCCAGGCCGTAGAGCTTGGTGAGGCTGCGGATCACCACCAGATTCCGGTGGCGGCCCACCAGGGGCAGCAGGGATTCCCCCTCCCCGCCCGGGGTGAGGGGCAGGAAGGCCTCATCCACCACAAGCAAGGGCGTGCGGGCCAGGAGGGGCTCCAGGGAAGCGCGGCTCCAGAGCTGGCCCGTGGGGTTGTGGGGGTTAGTGATCCAGAGCACGGCGCCCTGGCTGGCCTCAGGAACCTCCAGGGGAAAGGGCTGGGGAAAGCGAGCCCCCCAGGCTAGGGGCAGGGGCCAGGGATGCCAGCGGCCCCCCCAGCACTCCAGGGCGCGCCCGTAGTCGGCAAAGCCCGGCACCGGCAGCAGGCTGGGCCCGAGGGCCGCCGCATCCCGGGCCACCCAGGTGAAGAGTTCGGCGGCCCCATTGCCAGGCAACACCTGCTCCGGCTCCAGGCCATGGAGCCGGGCGATCGCCTGGCGCAATCCCGTGAAGCCCCGATCGGGATAGTCGCGCAGGGGGGAATCGGGGCCACCGGCCAGGGCTTGCGCCAGCAGGGTGCGCAGGGCGGCCGGGGGGGCGAAGGGCGCCAGGGAGGCGCTCAGATCCAGGACGTCGGAGGGGCGACAGCCCAGGCGGCGGGCGATGGCCGTCCGGTTGCCGCCGTGGGGCGCGGGCTGCATCGGCAGAGCGGGGGAAAATCCACTAAACAGCAATGGGAAACCCTCCCCATCCAGCGCCCCCCATCCTTTGAGCGCCTCCCCCTCGCGTGCCCCCGCCCTGGAGCCTGTGGTTGCGGCCATCAGCCGGGTGCTGCTGGGTAAAACCCACCAGGTGAAGCTCGCCCTGGCCTGCCTACTGGCTCGGGGGCACCTGTTGATCGAAGATCTGCCCGGCACGGGCAAAACCACCCTGGCGGAAGCCCTGGCCCGCTGCTTCCGCCTCGACTTTCGCCGGGTGAGCTTCACCAGCGATCTGCTGCCCGCCGATCTCACCGGCGTGAACGTGTGGGAGGCCGGGGCGAGCCGGTTCCACTTCCAGCCCGGACCGCTCTTCTGCCAGGTGTTGCTGGCTGATGAGATCAACCGGGCCTCCCCCCGCACCCAGAGCGCCCTGCTGGAGGCCATGGCGGCGGGTCGGGTGAGCGTGGATGGGGTGAGCCATCCCCTGCCCGTGCCCTTCCTGGTGATCGCCACCCAGAACGGCCTCGACCAGGGGGGCACCAGCCCCCTGCCTGAGTCCCAGCTGGATCGCTTTCTGATGCGCCTCAGCCTGGGGTTCCCCAGCCGCGACGCTGAGCGGGCGCTGCTTCAAGGGGAGGCCCTCCCCCCGGATGCCCTCGCCTCCGGCCTGGGCCCCGAAGACCTGCTGCTGCTGCAGGAAGCCGTGCCGCGCCAGCACTGCAGCCCGCCCCTCCTCGACTACGTGCTGGATCTGCTGGCCCGCAGCCGCCAGCCTGGCCAGGAGGGGCATCCCCTCTCCCCCCGGGCGGGCCTGGCCCTGCTGGGGGCGGCCCGGGCCTGGTCGCTGCTGGAGGGCCGGGGCCATGTGACCCCCGACGACGTGCAGGCCGTGCTGCCGGCCGTGGCGGAGCACCGCCTGGATGGGGGCCAGCTGCGGGGGGAGGGCACGGCGTTGAGCACGGCCCTGCTGGCCTCCGTGGAGGGCCTGCGCTGAGGTGCACCCATGGCCATCGACCTGCTGAAACGCATCGAGCCTCGGCTGCCGCGCCACCGCCAGCCCCGCCTGCGCCTGGGCCTGCGCACCCTCTACATCCTGCCCACGGGCCTGGGCTGGCTCTGGTTGGCCGGCTTGGCCATGCTGCTGCTGGTGGGGGTGCAGACCCAGGCCAACGGCCCCCTGCTGCTGGCTTTCCTCATGCTGGGGCTCTGGTTGTTGGCGCTCCATCTCACCCACTTCAACCTTCACGGCCTGGAGCTGGCCCATGCACCCCCCCACTGGGGCTTTGCCGGCGACGCCGTGCCCTATCCCCTCAGCCTCCGTTGTGGCGGTCGCTGCGAGGGGCTGCACCTGCAGTGGAGCGAGGCCCCCGCCGGTGAGCCCCTGGCGGTGGACGCCCTGGGGCCCGGGGAGCATCGTCTTGAGCTGGCCTGGCGGCCCAGGGCCCGGGGGCTGCAGCGGCCGGGGCGGTTGCGCCTCTGGAGCACGGCGCCCCTGGGATTGTTTGTCTGTTGGTCTGTCTGGGATCCCCCCCAGCGCCAGCTGATCGTCCCGGCCCGGGTGGCCGGCCCCGTGCGAGAGCTGAAGGGGGCGGTGCCCCTGGGGGAGGAGGCTGGCCCCGCTGCGCGGGGGGAGGACGGGGACGCCTGGCAGGATCTGCGGCCCCGGCGCCCCCAGGACAACCCCAGCCGCCTGGCCTGGAAACTGCTGGCCCAGGGCCGGGGGGAGCTGGTGAAACGGTTTGCCACCGCCGCTCCCCAGGCCCTGGTGCTGGCGCCTGAACCCTCCCTCCCCCGGGAGCGGGCCCTGGAGCACCTCAGTGAGCGCCTCTGCCGGCTCCATCGCCAGGGTGGCGCCTACGGCCTGCTCTGGCAGGGGGTGGTGGTGGGTCCGGGGCAGGGCCTGGCCCACCGCGACCGTTGCCTGCTCCTGCTGGCGGAGGGGCCATGACCCACGGACGGACCGCACCGTTTCTCCAGTGGCTCGCCTTTGGCCTGCTGGCGGCGGGCCTGCTGACCTTGCGGCCGGTGGATGTGCTCAGCAGCCTCGCGATGGTGCTCACCCTGCTCACGGGCCTCAAGCTCTGGGAGGCCAGGCGGCTCCAGGAGCGGCGCCTGGTGTGCCTGCTCCAGTTGCTCAGCGCGGGGGTGCAGGGGTCGGTGCAGACCGATCTGGCGGCAAGCCTGCTCCAGGGGGCGGCGGTGGTGGTGGCCCTGGCGGGGTTGCTGGCC
>JBIIHR010000211.1:0-3635 GCA_044235655.1 Cyanobium sp.
AGCGCACCGGTCACGGTGACGAGCAGGCGCTCGCCGATGCGCTTGCGCGCCTCTTCCACCACCACCATGGTTCCGTCTTCCAGGTAGCCCACCCCCTGATCGGCTTCCTTGCCCTCCCGCACGATCTTCAACTGGAGGGAGTCGCCCGGCTGCACCTCGGGCCGAAGGGCAATCACCAGTTCGCTGAGATTCACCACCCGTTGCTCCTGGAGCGCCGCCACCTGGGCCAGGTTGAAATCTGCCGTGAGCAGGGTGCCGCCAGTATCGGCGGTGAGTTTCAGCAACTTGTCATCCGCCCCCTTGCCTTCGTAGCGGGTGCTGTTGATCACCATCCGCCGGCCATAGGTGTCGCGCAAACTCCCGAGCAACTTCAAACCCCGCCTGCCCTTGCCCCGCTTCTCCGCATTGCTCGAATCGGCCAGGGCTTGCAGTTCATCGATGACGGCCTGGGCCACGATCACCTGCCCCTCGAGCAGCCCGGAGGCCAGGAGTCCCTCGATGCGCCCATCAATGATCACGCTGGTGTCCAGGATCTTTGCCGAGGCGGGCTGGAGCACCCCCTCGGCCACCAGCAGGGCTTCGGTGCTGGTGGGGTTGAACAGGCGCAGGAGTGTGCGCCCATGCACTTCGGCCAGGTTGTAGCCGAGCACCCCAAAGAACACGTTGCTGAGCACGGCCGCCAGGGGCTTCACCAGCACCACTTCCCAGGGAAGGGGAAGCAGCAGGATCGGGGCCAGAAGCAGGTTGGCCACCAGCAGGCCCAGGATCAGGCCCACCGCCCGGCTGACGAGCAGATCCGTGGGCATGCTGCGCACCTGCTGCATCAGACGCCGCCGGAGCTGTTGGAAGAAAAATCCCGCCAGCAGGCCGAAGAAGGCGCCAAACCCCCCCAGCACCGAGCGCAAACCCTCCATATTGGAGACCTGCATCAGCAGGCGCTCCGGCAGCAGATCCACGCCGAGCCAACCGGTGGCGGCTCCGGAGAGGAGAAACAACAGCAGGATGAGGACGTTCACCATGGCGACTGTGCGCGGCCGCCCAATGCATCAGCCCCGAAGCATGCCTGATCTTCGTCGATTTGCCAGGAAGGGGTAACCGCTCGTGACGCTTCCCCCACCCCGGGCCGCCTATTTGCACATCCCCTTCTGTTTGCGGCGGTGTTTCTATTGCGATTTTCCCGTCGTTCCCCTGGGCGATCGGGCCGATGGCAGTCGCAATCCAGCCATCGCCAGCTATCTGGAGACGCTCTGCCGTGAGATCGCCACCAGTGCCGATGGACCGCCCCTGTCGACGGTGTATTTCGGGGGCGGCACACCCTCCCTGCTCACGCCCCCCCAGGTGGCGGGGCTCCTCGAGGCCCTCCAGCGCCGCTACGGCCTCGCCCCGGGAGCGGAGATCACCTTGGAGATGGATCCGGCCACCTTTGACGAGGCCCGTTTGCAGGCGGTGCTGGACGCGGGCATCAACCGGGTGAGCCTGGGGGGGCAAAGCTTTGATGATGCCGTGCTGCAGGGATTGGGGCGTCACCATCGCCGGGCCCACCTGGTGCAGGCTGCGGCCTGGCTGCACCAGGCTCGCCTGCAGGGGGGCCTGTACAGCTGGAGCCTGGATCTGATCCAGGGCCTGCCCTCCCTGGCAGGCGGCCCAGACGTGCACTCCCCCCCGGAGGCCATCGCCCACTGGCGGTACCAACTCGACCAGGCCCTGGCTCTGGCCCCCCCACATCTGTCCATCTACGACCTGAGCATCGAACCGGGAACCGTCTTCGCCAGAAGGCTTGAGCAGGGGCAGCTTGATCTGCCGGAGGACGACCTGGCCGCCGAACTGATGGAGCTCACCGCCGACCGCTTGTGCCGTTCTGGCTATGGCCGCTACGAGATTTCCAACTATGCGTTGCCGGGCCACACGAGCCGTCACAACCGCATCTACTGGAGTGGGGCCTGCTGGTGGGGCTTCGGCATGGGGGCGACGGAGGCCCCCTTTGGCCGGCGGGTGGCCAAGCCCCGCACCCGGGATGGCTATGGGCAGTGGCTGGAGCAACGGATCCCCTTCGCCAGCGAGCCCTCTACCCCCTTCCCCCTCGACGAACGGGTGATCGTGGGGTTGCGGCGGCGGGAGGGGGTCAACATGGTGGAGCTGCTCGCGGACGAGGGCTTGGGGGCTGCTGCCCTGAGCGGTCTCCAGGCCCACATGACTCCCTGGCTGGAGAGCGGCCGGCTGCGCATTGAAGGGTCGCGCTGGCGGCTCTCCGATCCTGAGGGCCTGGCCGTCAGCAACTCGGTGTTGCGGGACTTTCTGGCGTGGTGGATGGGGCAACCGGCCGGGCAGGGGTGCCCTGCTGACGGATCCATCCCCGCAGCGCCTCCACCGCCATCCCCCGACCATCCAGCAAGGGAGGAGAAAACGGCGGTTGCCGATCCGTGAATCCCAGCAGATCGGCGGTCACTCGCACCTGTCCATCACACTGGGCGCCGGCTCCGATGCCGATCACGGGAATGGTGAGCCGCCCGCACAGTTCTGTGGCCAGGCTGTCCGGGATGTGTTCCACCACCAGGGCAAAACACCCCCTGGCTTCCAGGGCCAGGGCCTGCTGCTGCAAACGCTCCTGGGCGAGAGGATCGGTGGCCTGTCGCCGTAAACCCAGGCGGTGGACCGATTGGGGCGTGAGGCCCAGATGGCCCATCACCGGAATGCCCATCCGCACCATCCGATCCGCGGCCGCCAGGGTTTCCGGCTCCGCTCCTTCCATTTTCACGGCGGCCGCCGGGCTTTCCTTCAACACCCGTCCCGCCGCAGCCACGGCGTCATCCAGGCCGCATTGATAGCTGAGGAAGGGCAGATCACAGATCAGCAGGGGGGCTACCCCTCCCAAGCGGTGCAGGCCCCGGCCCACCGCACGGCAGTGATGGAGCATCTCCTCCAGGGTGACCGGAAGAGTGGTGGGATGGCCCAGGGCCGTCATGGCGAGAGAATCGCCCACCAGCACGGCATCCGCCCCCGCTTCACTCACGATGGCCGCCGAGAGGGAGTCCCAGGCCGTGAGGATGGTGATGGGCAAACCCGCCTGTTTACGGAGGAGAAGATCGCCGGGCCGTTGGGGCAAGGGGAGCGGGAAAGAGGATCCCAAGCCTATGGGGGCACGGGTTAAGATGATCAAGGCCCGGATCCACGCGGCCGAGACGCCCAAACCTGGTCAGGACCGGAAGGTAGCAGCCATACGGGATGCTCTTGGCAGGCGTGGTCTCCGGGTCACCCTTATCTCCGGGTCAGCCTTCTCCGTCCAAACGACCCTGCCTGTTCACGAGGAAGGGAGGGATCTTGGCTCCCCGTTCAGGCATGCTCTCGTCGTCGAGGGAAGAGGAGAAGGCCGAAGCCACTCGCTCCGGACGGTAGACGCCACCGCTTTCAAAGCCTGTGGCAATGACGGTCACGTGGATTTCACCTTCCAGCTGCTCATCTACCACGGCACCCACAATGATGTTGGCATCCGGATCCACCACGTCGTAGATCACTTCTGAGGCGGTGGTCATGTCTTCCAGGGTCATGTCCCTGCCGCCGGAGATGTTGATGATGCAGCCCTTGGCGCCGTCGATACGGGCCGACTCGAGCAGGGGGCTGCTCATGGCGGCCTGGGC
>JBIIHR010000212.1:0-3632 GCA_044235655.1 Cyanobium sp.
GTGCCCACCCCCCGACCCCACCACCCAGCCAAGGGCTCCACCCACGAGCACGGGGGAACCCGGACCCAGCAAGGCCAGGCCCGGCATGGCCAGGCCGATGCTGTCTGCCCCGGAGCAGGTGTAGAGAGCCTGGGCGAAGGGACCGAGCAAGGGACCGTAGGGGGTGCGGAGCAGCCCCTCCGCGCTGCTGACGGCCACCACCCCGTTTTCGCTGATGGCCCTGGGCAACAGCAGGTGTCCGCTGCTGATGTCTTCCAGGCCAAGGGAGGTGTGCAGTTCCCGCCGGGGGAACAGGGGGGTGACGTCGCCAGCCGCATTCAGCTCCACCGCCCCTCCAGCCAGCCACTGGGCCAGCACCCGCCCCCCTCCTTTGGACAGGACCAGATCCGTCCCGGATCCCGTGGCCAGGGCCGTGACTCCATCCAGCTGGGGATCTCGCAAGCGGATCGGCGGATCGGTGGGCCCCAGGGCGAGATGGAGGCTGACGTGGCTGGTGAATTCAGCCGTGGCCGCCACCACCACGTCTGTCTGCGCATAGGCCTCTGCCAGGCCCACCTCCTGGACCCGACGGCGGAACTCAGCGGCCAGACAGACGCGGAGCAGGCCCTCAGCCTGGCGGCGCTGGAGCTCCGCCTCCGTGCGGCGGGGAAGATCAGGCAGATTCATCGCCAGCGAAAAGCGGTGGGGGGGAGGCAGGACAAGGGGGCCTCAGATAAAGTGACAGTTGACCCAGGTGTCTGTGCATGGCGGATCCAACCGGACAGCTCCCAGGGCCTGGCGAAGGGGGTCCGGGTGACAACGGTCCGGGCGATCAACCTCCGAGGGGCAGCGGCCCTGGAGACAACGGTCCGGGAGACGGCGACGGACGCATCATTCAGACCGATCTCCGCAATGAGATGTCGCGCTCCTACATGGAGTATGCGATGAGTGTGATCGTGGGCCGGGCCCTGCCCGATGCCCGCGATGGCCTGAAACCAGTGCATCGCCGCATTCTCTATGCGATGTACGAATTGGGTCTCACCAGCGACAGGCCCTACCGCAAATGCGCCAGGGTGGTGGGTGAAGTGCTCGGTAAATATCACCCCCACGGGGACACGGCGGTTTACGACGCCCTGGTGCGCATGGCGCAGAACTTCTCCATGCGCATGCCCCTGATCGACGGGCACGGCAACTTCGGCTCGGTGGACAACGATCCACCGGCCGCGATGCGTTACACCGAATCACGCCTGCAGGCCCTCACCAGCGACAGCCTGCTGGAGGACATCGAAAGCGAAACCGTCGATTTCATCGACAATTTCGATGGCTCCCAGCAGGAGCCCACCGTGATGCCAGCCCGCATCCCCCAGCTCCTGCTGAACGGCTCCACGGGAATTGCGGTGGGCATGGCCACCAACATCCCTCCCCACAACCTGGGGGAGCTGATCGATGGCCTGCAGGCCCTGATTGCCAACCCCGACCTCGACGACCGGGGGCTGATGGCCTACATCCACGGCCCCGATTTCCCCACCGGCGGGCAGGTGCTCGGACGCAGTGGCATCCGGGAGATGTATCTCACCGGCCGGGGCTCGGTGACCATGCGCGGCGTGGCCAAAATCGAAACCATCGAGGCCCCGGGCCGGCCCGACCGGGACGCGGTGATCATCAATGAACTGCCCTACCAGACCAATAAAGCGGCCCTGATCGAGCGCATCGCTGAATTGGTGAACGACAAGAAGCTGGAAGGCATTGCGGATATCCGGGATGAGAGCGACCGGGATGGCATGCGGATCGTGATCGAGCTCCGGCGCGACGCCTATCCCCAGGTGGTGCTCAACAACCTCTTCAAGCTCACACCGCTGCAGAGCAATTTCAACGCCTACATGCTCGCCCTGGTGGGCAACGAGCCGGTGCTGCTCACCCTGAGCAAGATGTTGCAGGTGTTTCTCGACTTCCGGGTCGAAACCATTGAACGCCGCACCCGCTATCTGCTGAGGAAGGCCCAGGAACGGGATCACATCCTGCTGGGTCTGCTGATCGCCCTCGACAACCTCGATGCGATCATCGCCCTGATCCGGGCTGCCGCCGATACGGCCTCGGCCCGCGAGGGTCTGGTGGCGGAATTCGGCCTGAGTGAGATCCAGGCGGATGCCATTCTGCAGATGCAGCTGCGGCGCCTGACGGCCCTCGAAGCCGACAAGATCCGCCTGGAGCACGAGGATCTGCTGGCCAAGATCGCCGACTACACGGACATCCTGGGCCGCCGGGAGCGGGTGTTTGGCCTGATCAGCGAAGAGCTTCAGGCCATCCGAACCAAATACGACTCCCCCCGCCGAACGGAGATCCTCGACCTGGAGGGCGGGCTGGAGGACATCGACCTGATCGCCAATGAACGCTCGGTGGTGCTCCTGACGGAGACGGGCTATCTCAAGCGCATGCCGGTGAGCGAATTTGAGGCCACCAGCAGGGGAACCCGGGGCAAGGCCGGCACCCGCTCCCAGGGGGAGGAGGGCGTGAAGCTGTTCATCAGCTGCAACGACCACGACGCCCTGCTGCTCTTCAGCGACCGGGGCGTGGTGTATTCCGTGCCGGCCTACCGGGTGCCCATCTGCAGCCGCACCGCCAAAGGCACGCCCATCGTGCAGATGCTGCCGATCCCCCGGGAGGAAGCGATCACATCGCTTCTGGCGGTGAGCAGCTTCGGGGAGGACGAACAGCTGCTGATGCTCACCAGCAAGGGCTACGTGAAACGCACCACCCTCTCGGCCTTCGCCAACATCCGCGTGAACGGCCTGATCGCCATTTCTCTGGAAGAGGGGGATGCCCTGCGCTGGGTTCGGTTGGCTCTTCCCGGCGACAGCGTGCTCATCGGTTCGCTCAAGGGAATGACCATCCACTTCCGGCTGAATGATGAGGAGCTTCGGCCCCTGGGGCGCACGGCACGCGGGGTGCGTTCCATGAACCTTCGCCATGGGGATCAGCTCGTGAGCATGGATGTGCTGCCGGCAGAGCTGGCAGACCGGGTGGCAGAAGGTGGAGCTGAGGAGGAGGGAGACGGGGAGGAGGTGGTCAGCAGCGAGGGCCCCTGGGTGCTTGTGGCGAGCGCCAGTGGCCTGGGCAAACGGGTGCCTGTGCAGCAGTTCCGTCTCCAGAAACGGGCCGGCATGGGACTGCGGGCCATCCGTTTCCGCAGGGACGGCGATGTGCTCGTGGGGTTGAAGGTGTTGGGAGCCGGAGAGGAACTGCTGCTGGTGAGCGAGCGGGGGGTGATCGTGCGCATGCGGGCCGATGCGGTGCCCCAGCAATCCAGGGCGGCCACGGGAGTGCGTCTGCAGCGGCTGGATGCGGGGGATCGCCTCACGGAGGTGGTGCTGGTGCCTCCGGCGGCGGCGGAGCCGGACGAGAACCCGGACGACGCACCCAGCCTGGAGGTGAAACCTGAGGTGGATCCAGAGGACACGGATCCGGAGGAGGGGGAGCCCTGAGGGCCCGCCCGGGAACCCATGAAGGAGAGGATGTGATCGAGATTCTGGGCTGAACCGTGCAAGGCAAGGCGAGCGGGCAGGGGTGGAGCGGTGAGGTGCTGGTGGTTGGCGCCGGCCCGGCGGCCCTTTCCATCGCCGCCGAGCTGGGCGCCCGGGGGATGGATGTGGCGG
>JBIIHR010000213.1:0-3626 GCA_044235655.1 Cyanobium sp.
CCGTCCAGCGGCCCTCAAGCACCCCATGGCGCAGGAGCTGGGGCAGGCGAGCTCCGAGATGGGCGGCGAACAGGCTGCGCAACGTCTCCAGCTCCTGAGAGGTCCAGCCGGCGGCCACCAGAGAGGCGCGGTAGGCAACGAGGGGACCAAACCATCTCTCCAGCAGACGTTCGACCAGCTGGAGCTCCAGGGGCTCCTCCCACTCCTGCTTCTGGAGCTGCCACCCCTGGCGCTCCAGCTCAGACAGCCACGCCGGAGGAAAAAGCGCCTCCTGCTCCAGCCCTTCTGCTTCGATCGCCCCGGCGCGCTCCAGCAGCGGGGGAATCGTGGAGTTGGCCCCACCAGAGGACCGCAGCAGGGAGAGAAGGCCGGTTGCCGGACCAATTCTGGGCTGGCTGAAGAGCAGGCGCAGGTGGGCGCCCGGGACCGCCAGGGCAGAGAGGGCCGCCACCCACTCCTGGGTGTCCACCCCATCGGTGGGCAGGGCGGGCTGGCGCCCCACGATCCACTCAAAGCGCCCCCCGGGCTGGAGGAGGTCGCGCAGCGGTTGGGGACGGTCGCGGGGCACCACCATCAGCTGGGGGCGCACCAGGGGATCCAGGATCTGCACCTGGGCCTCCAGTCGCTCCAGCTCATCCGGGTGCTCCACCGTGATCCACACCTCTCCCTCCGTGGCCTCCCGGATGGGATCCAGGGCCCAGAGCAGAGAACGAGCCTGAAGCACCAGCACCCGATCCAGGCGCCCCGGATAGCGATCCCCCCAGAAGCGCTGGCGCAGGAGATCGAGCCGCTCCCCCTCCGCGGCGGCCTGGCGGGCCAGCCAACGCTGCAACAGGGGATCCTCGGGGCTGGAGCTCAGAAAAGCGTCCAGGTCCTCCTGCTGCTCAGCCACGGCTGCCAGCTGGGCAGCCCGGCGCTGGCGCAGGAGGCCCTGGCGCTGCCCCTCCCAGCCGAGGGCACCGGGCTGCCAGAACACCTGCCCCTGAAGGGCCGCGGGGAGGTATTGCTGGGCCACCCAGTGCTCCGCGTAGGCATGGGGGTAGCGATAGCCCTGGCCATCGCCGAAGGCCTGGCCATCGCGATGGGCGTCCCGCAGGTGGGCGGGCACCTGTTGCTTCTGGGCCTGGCGCACCACCTTGAGAGCATCAAAGAGGCCCAGGGTGCTGTTGCTTTTCTCTGTGCTGGCCAGATAGAGGGCCGCCTGGGCCAGGGGATACAGGCCTTCCGGGAGGCCCACCCGCTCGAAGCTGGCCGCACAGGCCTCCACCACCACCACGGCCTGGGGATCGGCCAGGCCCACATCTTCCCCCGCGGCGATGAGCATGCGGCGGAAGAGAAAACGGGGATCCTCTCCGGCTTCCAGCATGCGGGCCAGCCAGAAGAGGGCCGCATCAGGATCAGAGCCCCGCAGGGATTTGATGAAGGCGCTGATCGTGTCGAAGTGGGCATCCCCCTGCTTGTCGTAAAGCACAGCCCGCTGCTGGATCGACTCCTCTGCGATCGTCAGATCAATGGCGATGCACCCGTCGGCATCGGGCTCGGTGGTTTCCACGGCGAGCTCCAGGGCATTGAGCAGGCTGCGGGCATCGCCATTGGCCACATCCAGCCAGTGGGCTTCGGCCTCAGGCGTCACCGTGATGGGGCGTTCGCCATAGCCCTGCTCCGGATCGCTGAGGGCGCGCTCCAGCAGACGGCGCAGGGCGAACGGTTCGAGGGGTTCGAGGCGAAACAGGCGCGAGCGGCTCACCAGCGCCTTGTTGACTTCGAAATAGGGATTTTCCGTGGTGGCGCCGATGAGGGTGAGGGTGCCGTTTTCCACCCAGGGGAGCAAGGCATCCTGCTGGGCACTGTTGAAACGGTGCACCTCATCGATGAAAAGGATGGTGCGGAGGCCATGGTGGGCGAGCCGTTCCTTGGCGGCCTCCACCTCGATACGCAGATCCTTCACCCCGGCCAGCACGGCATTGAGGCTGCTGAAGTGGGCACGAGTGCTGCCGGCAATGATGCGGGCCAGGGTGGTTTTGCCCGTGCCCGGGGGGCCGTGCAGGATGAGGTTGCCCACCCGATCGGCGCTGATGGCCCGCCGCAGGAGGCGCCCCGGACCGAGGATGGCCTCCTGACCCACGAAGTCGTCGAGAGTCCGGGGGCGCAGGCGTTCCGCCAGGGGAGCCAGCCGGGCCAGGGTCTGGTCGCGGTGGTGGCTGAAGAGATCAGCCACCCGTGCGACCGATGGCGCCAGCCATCCCCGGGGGGGTCCTACGAGAGGGACGATCCGGACGTGGGAGATTCGGGCGGGATGGCGGTGGGGTTATGGAGACGGGCACTGAAACCGAGCAGATCGAAACCACTGAAGAGGAAGCTGATACCCACCAGCAAGCCCAGCACCGAGAGCAAACCGGCCGGGCTCATGGTGAGGATCAGCAGGCCGAGAACCAGGGTGACCACCCCATTGAGCAGGCCCCACCCCCAGCCCTTGACCCGCTGATGGCCGAGGGCAAGGATCGACATCACGACGCCCTCGAAGAGAAACACCAGGCCCACTGCGGTGGCCAGGGCCTTGATCTGGGAGGCGGCGGGCACCACGCCGGCCTTGAACTGCAGGAGCATCCAGAGGCCGGCATAGAGAAAGAGGCTGGCCACGATCAGGCGCAGCAGGCCATGCCAGCGGGTGAGGCGGCGGCCGCGGCTGAAGGTGTCGATCCAGCCCATCAGGCCCGCCACCAGAAAGGCCACCGCCACCATCACCGTGACGCCGGCGGAGGCGATCACGGGAAAGAGCAGGGCGAGGAGGCCCAGCACGATCATCACGATCCCCTCAGCCTGGGTGAGGCCCTTCAGTCGCCCAGCCTGGAGGGCCTGGCGGGTGAGAGCGGTTTCGGCTGAAAGGATCCCCTGGTCTTCAGGGGAATTGAAAGTGGCACCGGAAGGCATGAAGAAAACGCTGTCTCTTTCTTGAGAGTAGGCATGGTGACCCGTTTCGGCACCGTGTTCTCGCGATCTGAAGCGATGCCCAGAGCTGATCAGTTGGCTTCGTTGAAACGGAAACGCCTCCACGCATGGGAGGGACGCTCGCCATAGCGGGAGAGATAATCGCGGCTGAAGGCGGCCGGAGAGAGATAGCCGCAGGCCATCGCAACCTGGGAGAGGTTGTGGCATGCACCGGGCTTCTCCAGAAGGGCGCGGGCCTTGGCAAGCCGCTGACGGCGAAGCCACTGCATGGGCCCACAGCCGAAGTGCTGTTTGAAGGCAAATTGCAGGGAGCGACGGCTGTAGCTGGTGCGCTGCTCCATATCGGACAGACTGATCGGTTGATCAAGATGGGCCAGCAACCACTCCACCAGAGCTGCATGCACAAAGGGCTTCTCCGTCACCTGGCGGGGCTGGAAGACATTGAGCAGATCGGGCACCAGCAGCAACACAATCAATCTGCGGATGAGATCGTCGAGGCAAAGCATGGGATAGACCTCCCCGCCATGCACCATCGTGCGTTCAATGAAAGCCATGGCCTCCATGAGCAAACGGTGCACGTGGTCGCGGCGGGGATCGAGCCGACGGTCGAGGATGGCGGGCTGCTCCAGGGCTTTGCGGAGGGCCAGCCCGTCAAAACCTGGACCGGCGATGGCATG
>JBIIHR010000012.1:0-11697 GCA_044235655.1 Cyanobium sp.
ATGGGAGAGCTCGCATCTTGGAGATCCGGACAGAACGGCTCTGGAGACACCTGGAGGAAGGCCATGTGGTTGTGGTGGCAGGGTTCCAGGGAACCAGCAGCGGCCCTTCCGGCATCCCAGAGATCACCACCCTGGGGCGCGGGGGCTCGGACACCTCGGCCGTGGCCCTGGCAGCAGCCCTGGGAGCCATGGCCTGTGAGATCTACACCGATGTCCCTGGGGTGCTGACCACCGATCCCCGGAAGGTGCCCGATGCCCAGTTGATGGCGCGGGTGAGCTGCGACGAGATGCTTGAGCTGGCCAGCCTGGGGGCGGCCGTGCTCCATCCCCGGGCGGTGGAGATTGCCCGCAATTACGGCGTTCCTCTGGTGGTCCGCTCCAGCTGGAGCGAGGATCCCGGTACCACCCTCACCAGTGGGGTCAGCCGACCGGTGGGCAGCGATGGGCTGGAACTCGGCAAACCCGTCGACGGCGCAGACCTGGAACGGGACCAGGCCGTGCTGGCCCTCTCTGGCCTTCCCGACCAACCAGGGGTGGCGGCCCAGTTGTTTGAAGCCCTTGGGGAGGCAGGCCTGAACGTGGATCTGATCGTGCAATCCAGCCATGAAGGGGCCAGCAACGACATCGCCTTCACCGTGGCGGACAGCGAACTGGAGCGGGCCAGGGTCGTCTGCCAACAGCTCCTGGACGCCTTCGGCGCCCAGGGGGCCAGGCTCAGCGCGGAGCAAGGGATGGCGAAGATCAGCATCTCCGGGGCAGGCATCATGGGGCGACCCGGCGTGGCGGCCCGGCTGTTTGACACCCTCGCCCGTCTGGGCATCAACCTGCGCCTGATCGCCACGAGCGAGGTGAAAGTGAGTTGCGTGGTGGAGGGGAGCCAGGGAAGCAAGGCCCTTCGCGCCGCGGCGGAAGCCTTCGAACTTGGGGAGATGCAGCTGCGACAGGGACCCCTGCCCGCCGATCCCACCGCTCCCGCAGTGCGGGGGGTGGCCCTGGACCTGAATCAGGTCCAGGTCACCGTCAAAGGCGTGCCCGATCAACCCGGGATGGCGGCCGCGATTTGTCGTTCCCTGGCGGATTCGGGCATCAGCCTGGATGCCATCGTGCAATCCGAACGGCAGCGAGCCGCCGCAGCTGGGGAGGCCACCAGGAGTCGGGACATGAGCTTCATCCTGCGCCGGGGCGACCGTCCTGGCGCGGAGGTCGCCCTGACCGCCCTGCTCAAGCAATGGCCAGGGGCCAGCTTTGAGGAGGGATCCGCCATTGCCCGGGTCAGCGCCGTGGGCGCAGGCATGGCCACCACCGCCGGAACCGCCGCCCGCATGTTCCGGGCCCTCTCCAATGCGGAGATCAACATTGAAATGATTGCCACCAGTGAAATTCGCACCAGCTGCGTGGTAGCGGAGGCCGATGGGGTGCGAGCCCTGCAGGCGGTGCATGCCGCCTTTGAGCTGGGGGGGACGACCACGATCGAGGCGCAGGGAAGCGAGGCGCCGATCTGAGGGCTCAACCCTTCCCGACCAGTTTCTGGCGCAAGTTCTTGATGCGATCCCGCAGGTTGGCCGCCTCCTCGAACTCCAGGTTCTTCGCCGCGGCCTTCATCTTGTCTTCCAGCTGCTGAATTAACTCAGGCAGGGAATCCAGGGGCACGGCATTGTGCTCGGCCTGCTCGGTTGCCTCCTCCAGCTGCTCATCGTTGAGCCGACGGGACACTTCAAGAAACGCCAAGATTGAATTGCCGGCCCGCTTGCCTGCCGGCTTGGGCGTGATGCCGTGCTTGGCGTTGTAGGCCTCCTGAATGGTGCGCCGGCGAGCTGTTTCCGAAATGGCCTTCTCCATGCTCTCAGTGAGGTTGTCGCCGTAGAGGAGGGCCATGCCTTCCACGTGGCGGGCCGCACGGCCGATGGTCTGGATCAGGGAGCGCTCGGCCCGCAGGAATCCCTCCTTGTCCGCATCCAGGATCGCCACGAGGGACACCTCAGGCAGGTCGAGGCCTTCCCGCAACAGGTTCACCCCCACAAGGACGTCATACTCGCCATTGCGAAGGTCCTGAAGGATCTCAATCCGCTCAATGGAGTGGATCTCGGAGTGGAGGTAGCGCACGCGCACACCGTGCTCGGCGAGGTAGTCGGTGAGATCCTCGGCCATCCGTTTGGTCAGGGTGGTCACCAGCACCCGCTCCTGTTTGGCCGCCCGATCCCGGATCTCCGCGAGCAGATCATCCACCTGGCCCTCCGTGGGCCGCACCTCCACGATCGGATCGAGCACGCCGGTGGGGCGAATCACCTGCTCCACCACCTCGCTGCCACTCTGGCCGAGTTCCCAGTTGCCCGGGGTTGCACTGACAAAGATCGTCTGGTGGGCCTTCTCCCAGAACTCATCCCCCTTCAAGGGCCGGTTATCCGCGGCGCTGGGTAACCGGAAGCCGTGTTCGATCAGCACCTGCTTGCGGCTTTGGTCGCCGTTGTACATGGCCTGCAGTTGGCTGCAGGTGACATGGCTCTCATCCACCACAAGCAGCCAATCCTTAGGGAAGTAATCGATCAGGCACTCAGGAGGCGTTCCAGCAGGTCGCCCGGCCAGATGACGGGCGTAATTCTCCACCCCGTTGCAGTAACCCACCTGCTCCAACATCTCCAGGTCATAGGTCGTGCGCTGTTCCAGGCGCTGGGCTTCCAGGAGTCGACCCTGACTGTGGAGAACGGCCAGCCGCTCAGCCAGCTCAAGACGAATCGCCTGGATCGCCGCCTGCAGCCGCTCCTTTGGGGTCACGAAATGCTTGGCGGGATAGATGTTGATGGTCTCGAGGCTCTGGAGAATTTCACCCGTTGTGGGATCCACATAACGGATCGCCTCCACCTCATCGCCGAACATCTCCACTCGCACTAGACGGTCTTCATAAGCCGGGCCAATCTCCAGCACATCTCCCCGGACCCGAAAACGGCCCCGGCTGATCTCCAGATCATTGCGAGAGTATTGATTATTCACCAACTCACGGAGTGAACCCCGCAGATTCAACGTGGCTCCCACCTCAAATTTCACGGCTGCCTTCAAATACTCCGAAGGAATACCCAGGCCATAGATGCAACTGATGGAGGCCACCACAATCACATCGCGTCGCTCAAAAAGCGAGCGAGTGGCTGAGTGGCGCAACATATCAATCTCTTCGTTGATTGAGGCCGTCTTGGCGATATAAGTGTCCGACACCGGAACGTAGGCCTCCGGTTGGTAATAGTCGTAATAAGAAATGAAATATTCGACGGCATTGCGTGGGAAAAATTCCCGCAACTCGTTGCACAGCTGGGCAGCGAGGGTCTTGTTGTGGGCCAACACCAAGGCAGGTCGCCCCGTTTGGGCGATCACATTGGCGATAGTGAAGGTCTTGCCCGTTCCCGTGGCCCCCAGGAGGGTCTGGTAACGCTTGCCGCCATCCACGCCCTTCACGAGGGCGTGGATGGCGGTGGGTTGATCCCCTTGGGGGGTGTAGGGAGCCTGGAGCTGAAACGCCATGCCCCCATTTTGGGGGCTTCTCGAGGGGAGGTGGGGGTCTTAGGCCAGAGGTCCGTTGGTGAACAGCAGGGCGATGGCCCGGGTGAGGGGCACTTCAAGCCCGAGGGCCCGAAGGACAAAGAAGCTGATGAAGCTGTACACCAGGGCCCCGAGAACGGCACTGGTGAAGCCATTGCGCAGGCGGAAGCCCTGAATCAACCAGGCCGTCAGACCAAAGAGAACGATGGAAATCAGCCAATCGAACAGGAAACCGACGGGGATGAGACCCCCCAGGGTTGCGATCAGCCGGAGGGGGGCCAGCACAAACCGCAAGGGCCACATCAAAAGGGTGCCCAGCAGACCAATGACACCTGCCGAAAGCAGGGCCACCTGGAAGTTGGCCATTTCCACCCCCAGGGGCAACCTGGAAATCAGCAGAAGAATGGCGGCTCGAATCGGCCACTGGAGCAACCAGAGGAGGGAACCGACCATGAATGCCACTTAAACGGAACTTTCGACACCATAGGCATGGTGCTCAACGGGAGCAACGGCACCGGACGCGGCTTCCCGCAGGGCCCGCACCACCGCCACCATGGCCAGCTCATCGCTGAGCCGATTCACGGCAGAGCCCACCCCCACACCGGAGGCACCAGCAGCCAGGGCCATGGGCACCGTGACGGCCGACAAGCCCGAGGCACACAGAACGGGCAAGGGCACCTGGGCCGACGCCAAGGCACGGCTGATGGCGAAGGTGGCGGCCAGGGTCGGCGCTGATTTCTCGATCAGGCCCAGAACGCCCGCGCTCACGGGGCGGGCGCTGGTGCCCCCCTCGGTCTGGATCCAGTCCGCCCCCGCGTGGGCCAGGGCAATGGCCAACTGCTCCTGTTGGTCAAGGGGAAGCCCGTGGGGGACGGTGACAGAGAGCACCACTTCCGGAAGCAGAGCCCGGGTGCGCTGAGTGAGACGCAGAACCTCCTCCGCCTCAAAGCGCAGGCCCTGGGCGTAGAAAGCATCGAAATTGCCGATTTCCACCATCGTGGCCCCAGCAGCCACCGCGGGGGGGAACAGTTCCGGGTCGACGGCAGACACACAGAGCGGCAGCCCGGGGACAAGCCCTTGGATGTGTTGCACCAGGGCCGGATCACAGGCCAGATCGAGAAGGTCGGCCCCGCCTGCAGCGGCGGCCCGGGCGATCCTCTCCACGGAGGATGAATCGCGATTGGTCAGACCAGCGATCACTTTGAGCAGCCGACGCTGTCCAAGGGCCTCCCGCAGGGAGACCGGCAGGCTGGAGTGACGCGACATCTGCAGGCACGCAAGGTTGTGACGGTGATTCTCCCATCCGATGCCTCGCCACCAGGGCGGCGCTGGGGGCCAGACCAGGACCGGCTGCACCGGCACCTGCTGCGCCAGCCCGCCCTCCTGCCCAAAGGGGGCCGCCTGCTCATGGCCCTCTCCGGGGGGCAGGACTCCATGGCCCTCCTTGGGCTGCTGAGGGACCTGCAATCGCTCCATGGCTGGCATCTCAGCCTCTGGCACGGAAACCATGGCTGGCATTCCGAAGCTGCGGTCCAGGCCCAGGCGCTCAAGGCCTGGGCAGAACGCCAGCAACTCCCCCTGCATGGCCAACGGGCGGACCCTTCTCCAGCCACCGAAGCGGAAGCCCGGAAGTGGCGCTACAGGTGCCTGCTGGAGCAGGCGGAGGCCCTCGGTTGCAGCCATGTGGTGACGGCCCACACCGCCACGGATCGGGCCGAAACCCTCCTCCTGAATCTGGCCCGCGGGAGCCATCGGCGGGGCCTGGGGGCTCTGCGGGCCCGTCGCCCCCTGGCCAACGGCATCCAACTGGTGCGTCCGCTCCTGCCCTTCACCCGGGAGGACACGGCCCGCATCTGCCAGGAGATGGCCTTGCCCCTCTGGATCGATCCCAGCAATGCGGAAACCCGGTTCAGCCGCAATCGGGTGCGGGCCGATGTGTTGCCCGTGCTGGAGGACCTCCACCCAGGAGCCACAACCCGCATGGCGGCTCTGGCCGAACGGTTGGCGCAGGAGGAAGAGCAGTCAGAGGAAATCGTCGCGATCGCCCTGGAATCTCTGACGATGGCGTCGGATCAGCAGGAAGCCATCGCGGCGTTGAACCGTCGCTCCCTGGCCGCACTGCAGCCAGCGAACCAAAGGCTTTTGATGCAGCAGTGGCTACGCCTCCACTGGGGCAGCCTCTTGGAAGCCCGAAGCCTGGAGCGGCTGCTGGCTCGGCTACCGCTGGATCAGGGGCCGGGACGGCATGATCTGGCACAGGGTTGGCACCTCCGCTGGGAGGGCTCCAGCCTGCTTCTCTTCCCACCCACGGACCATGGCAGACCTGGTTGACACCAGCGATTGGCAAAAGCGCTACGGGGGGATCGAGAACGCCTATTGCCAGGGCCGCTGGGCCGCGGTGATGGAGAACGGGACGGTCCTGCTGCGGGAACTCCTCGACGCAGGTGGGGATCCGGAGGTCAAGGCGCTGCGCCATCGCATGCAGCTCCTGATGGCCCACACCCTGCTCCATGGCTATGGCGATCGGGATGCAGCCGAGGATCTCTACGAGGTGGTTCGCAACAGTGATTCGGAGCCCACCCTCCGCCAGATCGCAGAGGACGGCCTGGATCTCTGTCATCAGCCCCTCCCCTCAACCCTGGCCATCGAGGAGGACGGGGAGGACAACAGCGGGTCTCCTTCACGCCCCGTCCTTTTCCTTCCTGACGCGGAGCGAACCGATCTGGAAGACGAAGGGGACGGCGCAGCCCGCTCCGAGCCCTCCAGGGGCCGTGTCCAAGCCTCACAGATGCCCCTCCAGCCCCTTCCTCAAGTCCGATCGGAGGCCAACCCAGAGGCCGAGTCACCCCCGGACATCCCCCCTGAACCGGAGAGCGATCTGGGGGTGGCGACGGATCCCTTTGGTGCCAGCGGGGAGGGTCCCTTGCCGCTGCAAGACGAGGGCCTCCCCGTGATGCCCTGGCTGACGGAGCCATCCGCAGCTCCAAGAAAGGAGCCTGACGGGAGTCTGGTAGGGGAGTTGCCCTGGGTGGAGCAGAAGATCAGCGAAACCTTGACCGCGGAGGTCGTGGAGGAGCCCGAGCTGATCGAGCTCCACCAAGCCACCCCCTCGATGGCAGAGGAGGTGGATCTGCAGATCAAGGAGGACGTCGCCCAAGACCCCAAAAGTCCTCAGGATGGGGAGCCTGAGGAGGATGGGGACTTGCGAACGGGCCTGCTGCTGGTGGTGGTGGGCTAGGCCTCAGCCCGCGAGGGCAGCGGAGCGGCGGCGGCGGGTGCGGCCGGCTTCCAGTTCAGGCTCTTCGGGCTGGGGATTGGGTTTGCTGACCGCGGCCACGGGCTCTGGACGGGGACGGGCCTCAGAGCCCCCATCCCGACTCCGATCCCGATCACGGTCGCGACCGCCTTGTCGCCCTCTCGGAACAGGACGATTGTCAGGCTCCGCTTCAGACTGGCCCTTGTAGGCAGGGCTACCCGCTGGAGCCGGTTGCACCAGGCAGATGATCAGGGGATCCACCTGGAGCTCCCGGCGCAGCCGGCGCTGGAGGCCCACCTCCACTTCCCGTTGCACACCCACCCAGTCCACATCGGGAGCCTTGCCCCCCGTGTTGCGCGACAGCTGGTTCCAACGGTTCTCCAGGACCCAGCGGATCTCCCGTTCAGCCCAGATGGAGAGCTTGCGGGGATCGGCGGTGGTCACCACCCCGCGAAGATTGACCCGGGGCGGAGCGGCCATGACGCCATCGGCACTGATGACTGCCAACAGGGTGATCACCCCATCCTCCGCCAACTGCTGACGCTCCTTGAGCACCCGGGCATCGACGATGCCGTTACGGGAGGCGTCGAGCAACTCGATGCCTGCCTTGACCGCCTCGCCCCGCCGGATGGAGTCGGGGGTGAGTTCCACAACCTCGCCATTGTCAATGATGAGCATGTTGTCTCCAGGAACTCCCATCGACTGGGCTGTTTTGGAATGGCAAACCAGCATGCGATGTTCCCCGTGGACGGGAACAAAGAATTTGGGGCGCGTGAGCGCCAACATCAATTTCTGATCTTCCTGGCTGCCATGACCGGACACATGAATACCTTCCCCTTTGCCATACACAACCTTGGCGCCCAACATCATCAGACGATCAATGGTGTTGACCACCGAGATGGTGTTCCCAGGAATGGGGCTGGCCGAGAAAATAATGGTGTCGCTGGATTTCACCTGAACCTGGGGATGTTCACCGCGGGAAATGCGGCTCAACGCAGCCAGAGGCTCCCCCTGGCTCCCGGTCATCAGCAACACAACTTCCCGATCGGGCAGGTCCCGGATCTGCTTGATGGGCACAAATAACTCATCGGGACAGCGCATGTAACCCAGTTCCCGGGCCTTGGCGATCACATTGAGCATGGAGCGGCCGAGCAAACCCACCTTGCGACCGTGCTTCATGGCCAGCTCAAGAACCATGGAAACCCGGTGGACAGAGCTGGCGAAGGTCGTGACGATCACCCGACCTTCGGCCTTGGCAAAATGGCGATCAAGGTTGGGGAAGACGGCCCGCTCGGGAGGCGTGAATCCCGGTAACTCGGCGTTGGTTGAATCGCTGAAGAGGCACAGAACACCCTGTTCCCCGTAATGGGCAAGGCGCTGCACATCAAACACTTCCCCATCCACAGGCGTGTGGTCAAACTTGAAATCGCCCGTGAACACGACCACGCCCACAGGGGTGGTGATGGCCAGGGTGAAACTGTCGGCAATCGAGTGGGTGTTGCGGATGAATTCCACCTTGAAGTGCTGCCCCACATGAACCACATCGCGGGGACTCACTGTCTGCAGTGTGGTGCGATCGGTCACTCCGGCCTCCTCCATCTTTCCCGTCAGCATGGAGAGCGCCAGCCTGGGGCCGTAGATGACAGGAATATTGAAGTTCTTCAGGTGATAGGGAATGCCACCAATGTGATCTTCATGGCCATGGGTAACAATCATGCCGCGAATACGCTTGTGATTTTCGCGCAGATAACTGGTATCGGGCAGGACAACATTGACACCATGCATCCCATCACTAGGGAACGCCAAGCCAGCGTCCACCAGCATCAGGTCGTCACCGTATTCGAAGACACAGGTATTTTTGCCAATCTCATGCAATCCCCCCAGGGGAATCACGCGTAGAGCAGGCTGCTTAGCACCGGAAGATGACGTGGATTTGGTCGGATGTCCGTGAGAACTTGTCATGAAATAAAGGAATAAAAAACGCGGTCTTGGTCTGGACGAAGCCTTGGCGTCAGGTAGGACGCAGGGCAGCAAGGATGGAAGAGAGTCGTTCGCGAACGTGGCTATCGGCTGGCAACAGGGGCAGGCGCGGGGCACCCACGGGCCAACCGGAAAGCTCAAGGGCCGCTTTGACGGGAATGGGATTGGTGGTACAGAACAGGCCCTTGAAAAGGGGCAAAAGCTTCTCGTGGAGGGCCAGGGCCTCTCCGTTACGGCCCGCCAAAAAGGCCTGGACCATGGCTTGAATGGTTTCCCCAGCCAGATGGCTGGCCACGCTCACCACTCCGACAGCGCCCACGGACAGCATGGGCAGGGTGAGGGAGTCATCGCCGCTGTAAATCGCCAGCTGGTCACCGCAGAGCCCTCGCAGCTGCTGCACCTCTTCTGTGGTGCCGCTGGCAGCCTTGAACGCCACAACATTCGGGCAATCCAACAGGCGCTCCACGGTTTCAGGCGCGAGATGGCAACCGGTGCGGGCAGGAATGTTGTAAAGCATCAGTGGGAGCTCAGGAGCCGCCTGGGCCACCGCCCGGAAATGGGCTTCCAGCCCCTCCTGGGGAGGTTTGTTGTAATAAGGCACCACCACCAGGGCACCGTCAGCCCCCAGGGCAGCCGCTTTGGCGGTGGCCTCCACCGCCTCGGCCGTGCAGTTGCTGCCACTGCCCGCCAACACCACTGAGCGAGCGCCCACAGCCCCCTTGACGGCTGAAAACAGGGCATGTTGCTCCTCCCAGCTGAGGGTGGGAGATTCGCCCGTGGTGCCACACACCACCAGGCCATCGGAGCCGTGGGAAACCAGATGATCCGCGAGACGCTCGGCCAGGGAAAGATCCAGCACCCCATCTGTTGTGAAGGGCGTCACCATGGCCGTGAGCACCCGACCGAAGCAGGGAGAGCAAGCGATGGGGTGGGCGCTCAAGGCTCACCTCCGTCTGCTCTCATCAGAAGCTCAGCGATTTGAATCGCATTGAGGGCTGCCCCCTTGCGGATCTGATCCCCGCAAAGCCAGAGCTCCAGAGCTTGGGGATGGCTCAGGTCCTGCCGAATCCGACCCACGGCCACCGGATCCTGGCCCGTCACATCCATGGGCATGGGAAAGCGGTTGGCAGCATGGTCCTCGATGAGGACAACACCCGGAGCCTCCCCAAGCAAGCCCCGAGCCTCATCCACGGACAGGGGAGCCTCAAATTCAATGTTCACCGCCTCCGAGTGGGCGCGAAGAACGGGCACGCGCACGCAGGTGGCACTCAACTGCAGATCGGGACGCCCCATGATCTTGCGCGTTTCGTTCAGCATCTTGAGCTCTTCCTCGCAGTAGCCATTGGCCTGGAGAGGCGAATTGTGGAGAAAGAGGTTGAAAGCGAGGGGAAAGGGGAGCACCTCACTCTCGGGAACCCCTCCCTCCAGCATGGTGCGCGTGAGCTGCCGCAACTCTTCCATGGCCCGCGCTCCGGCTCCACTGGCCGACTGGTAGGTGCTCACCACCACGCGACGGATGCGACGCCTGGCCTCCAGCGGGGCCAACACCAGGCACAACAGGATGGTGGTGCAGTTGGGGTTGGCAATGATCCCCTGGTGGGAGAAGGCCGCGCCTGGATTCACCTCGGGCACCACCAGGGGCACCGAGGGGTCCATGCGGAAGGCACTGGAGTTGTCGATCACCACGGCCCCGCTGGCCACGGCCTGGGGAGCCCATTCTTTGGAGACAGAACCCCCCGCGGAGGCCAGCAGCAGATCCAACCCTTGGAAACTGTCCGGCTCGACGGCCTTCACCGTGAGGCATTCCTCGCCCCACACCACCTGCTGACCAGCGGAGCGAGGGGAGGCCAACAAACGGAGCTCCTCCACGGGCCATTGGCGCTCCCTCAACAGATTGAGGATCTCCTCGCCCACCGCACCCGTCGCTCCAAGAATGCCAATCCGCAGAGGTCGGGACGGCAAACCTCCCATCGGTGAGCCGGCAGATTGAGCTTGGGAACCGAAACTGGAGAGGGTGGTCACCGAGGGGCGGACGAGGGGTAGGCCTGGGGGCGTGGTGGAGATCAGGAGCGGCTCAGGAAGGGAGATGGCTCCCGTAGGAGGCGCCAGACGACATCAAAAGAATGGATTTCGAGGGGGTATATCGAGTCGACCTAACCGTCCTCCAAACAATACGTGGGCGAGGCAGCCCAAGGCCACTTTCTAGGATGAGGGATTGCCAGCCGTCCGGACCTGTCCATGACCCCAGCCGCCAGCCCCTCCACCGGCCAGGCCTCCAGCCTGAAAGTGAGCACGCAGCCGCGCCCAGGAAGTCGCTTGGCCGTGGAGGTTGCCATTCCTGGCGGACGGAGCCAGGCCAGCTATGACGCTGCCCTGGACAAACTCAGTCGCAGCGTGAAGCTGCCCGGGTTTCGCAAAGGGAAGGTGCCCCGCTCTGTACTGCTCCAGCAGCTGGGGCCCTTGAGAGTCCGGGCCACCGCCCTTGAAGATCTGGTGGAGAGCGTTTGGAAGGATGCTCTGGAGCAGGAGCGGATTGAGGCGCTCAGCCGGCCGGAACTTCAGGAGGGCTTTGAAGCGGTGCTGGATCGTTTTTCTCCTGGGTCCGAGTTGGTGCTCACCCTCGAGATGGATGTGGAGCCCACTCCCACCCTCAAAACCACAAAGGGGCTGAAGGCGGAAGCCGCCTCGGTCGTCTTCGATCCCGCCAGGGTGGACGAACTTCTGGAGCAGTCACGCCGCCAGTTGGCAGCCCTGGTGCCCGTGGAAGAACGGCCGGCAGCCATGGGGGATGTGGCCAGGATCCGTTTCACGGGGGTATTTGCTGACAGCAGCGAAGCCATTGAGGGCGGTAGCAGCGACGGAATGGATGTGGAGATGGAGGAGGGCCGCATGATTCCCGGCTTCGTGGAGGGCATCGTGGGACTGGACGTCGG
>JBIIHR010000214.1:0-3610 GCA_044235655.1 Cyanobium sp.
CGGCCCTGGGGAGGCTGCTGATCGATGACGTGACGAATCCAGCGCTCACATCCGGGCAAGATGACCTGCTGGCAGAGCTCCTGAACAACGGGATGCTGGGGATTGAGCTCCCGTTGCTGGAACAGTTGGCCTGCCAGTTTGAGGGAGGCATCGGGACTGGCCTCTGGGGACGCCACCACCTCGCTTGCCACATGGTTGAGAGCCCCTAAAAGCTCAGGTGGAAGGCTCCCTTTCAGGACATAACGGGGAAACAGGGTGAGCATCTCCATGCTCGAGGCTGGCTCTGAAGCCATGGGCAGGGGAAACCGCTGAGCGAGGCTAGGCCCTCTGACGCCAGCTTTCTCAGCTGGCCATGTAGGCCTCAATGGCTGAGCTGCGGCGTCGAAGACCGGCCAGAGCATCCCGCTCAAGGTTGCGGACCCGATCCCGGCTGATGCCCAGCACACGGCCGATGCCCGTGAGACTCATGGGTTCCTCGCCCTCCATCCCGTACCGCATCTTCAACACCCGTCCCTGCAGCTCCGGCAGCTGCTCCACCAGCGCCCTCAGATCCCCCTTCAGACACTCCCCATCCACCATCTCACCAGGCAACATCCCATCCCCAGAGAGCAAATCCAGCAGCTCCGTGTCCTCCCCATCCCCCACCTTCGTCTCCAAACTCACAGGCTGACGCGCTCGGCACAGCAGATCCTTCACCTCCTCCTCCGGCAGCTCCACCGCCACCGCCAGCTCGCTCACCGTCGGCGTCCGCCCCAGCTCCTGGCTCAGCTCCCGTTGCCCCTTCTTCAGCTTGTTCAGCGTTTCCGTGATGTGGATCGGCAATCGGATCGAGCGGCTCTTCTCCGCAATCGCACGCGTGATCCCCTGACGGATCCACCAATACGCATAGGTGGAAAACTTGTAACCCCTCGTCGGATCAAACTTCTCCACTCCCCTCACCAGGCCGATCGTTCCCTCCTGAATCAGATCCAGCAGCTCCATGTTCCGCTTGGTGTATTTCTTCGCCACGCTCACCACCAACCGCAGGTTCGCCGCCACCATCCGCTCCTTTGCCCGCCGTCCCACCTGCAACCGACGCTTCAGCAACGGCACCGTTAACCCCGCCTCCACCGCCAGCTGCTCCGGGCTCGGAGCCTCCCCACCAGCACGCAGCGTCAGCTCCGACTCCAGCTCCTCCAGCGCGACCAGCTCCTGCACCTGGCGCCCCAGCGTGATCTCCTGCTCATGGGTCAGCAGGGGCACCCGGCCGATGTCCCGCAGGTAGGAGCGGACGAGATCCGCATCCATGGAGGGAAGTTCGCGGGCCGGCGCCGGGACGGCAGGGAGCTCGGTGAGCTCAGCGGGAATCTGATCGACGGAGGAGACGGGGCCCATCGGCCGAAACCTAAAGATGTGTAAAGCCTAACCTAACAAAGTGTAAATGCCTCTCATCTTGCGTATTTGGGCCCAGACCGGCCTGCCGCTCAGGATCCGGGAAAGCGTTCCAGCAGCCAGGACGCTGTCTGGAGGTAGATGAACACCCCTGCCACATCGGTGGCTGTGGCAATGAAGGGTGCGGACATCAGGGCCGGATCGAGGCCGAAGTGGTTGAACAGAAGAGGGAGAGCCGAGCCCGCCGTCGCGGCGAGGGTGGTGATGGCCAGGAGGCTGATCCCCGCAGCCCAGGCCACAACCCAGTTATGGGACACGTATCCCGCCCAGGGCACCACCACGAACATCATCAGCAGGCCAAGCAAGGCCCCGGCCACGGCCTCTCTCCCCACGGCCATCGCTGGGCCCAGGGACTGGATGCGCTGGGTGCTCAAGCCCCTGATCACCACGGTGGAACTCTGGGCCCCCACATTCCCCCCGGTGCCAATGAGCAGGGGGATGAAGGCCGCCAGCACAACCACCCTCTTGAGAACCGCATCTTCGGAAGCGATCACGGCTGAAGTGGCGGTATTGGCCAACAGGAGCACCAGCAACCAGACCACCCGCCGCCGGGCAACGGTGAACAGATTGCTCTGGAAGTAATCATCCTCATCGCCAGCCTGCAGAGCGCCTGCGGCGTAGATGTCGCGCGTGGCTTCCTGCTGGATCACATCAATCACATCGTCCACCGTGACGATGCCCACCAGGCGTTGCTCCCGATCCACCACGGGCACGGCCAGAAAGTCGTACCGCTGGATCAACCGGGCCACCTCCTCCTGATCGGTGTCCGTGGAGACGCTCACCACTTCCCGGGTCATCACATCCCCCAGGCGCTCCTCCGGCTCTGCGGTCACCAGGTCACGGAGGGACAGAATGCCCGTGAGGTGACGTGACGCGTCGGTCACGTAAAGGCTGTAGATGGTCTCCGTATCGCGGGCACGGCGCCGCACGATCTCCAGGGCCTGGGTCGCCTTGTGAAATTCCTTGAGATCAATGAATTCCGTGGTCATCAGACGACCGGCGGTTCCGCTCTCATAACCCAGCATCTGGGCCGTGATGCGGCGCTCAGCCGGACTCAGCTCCGCCAGCAGGCGCCGTACCACCTTGGCGGGCAGCTCATCAAACAGCCGCACCCGGTCATCCGGCGACATTTCCTCCACCAGCTCCAGCACTTCTCCGGAGCGCAGGCGCTCCAGCAGGCTTTGCTGAACGGCCGGCTCCAGATATTCATAGACCTCAATGGCCTCGTCCTTCGGCAACAGGCGGAAGGCCAGGGCCTGCAACGTGGTGGGCAAGTTGCCGATCGCCTCAGCCCCATCCACGGGCTGCACGGGTTTCAAGAGCACCTTGGCCCCGTCGTAGTTGCCCGCCTCAAGAAGGAGCTGTAGGTGATGAGCGAGGACTTCAGCGCCGCCTGGGGGTTCGCTCATGGCACCGCTAACCCAGAAGCCAGCCCCGAGTCTGACGGCCCGATGGTCCTGCGGTCACCACCTGCAACCAACGGCGCCCACTGGGCTCCAGCCAGGTGCGCAGGACCCGCATGGGAATACCGGACTCCAGACGGGCCAGCACGGGCGCTTGACAGCGGGGCGACGCCAGGAGGAAACAACTCCTGAGGTTGAGCAGTGGCTCTTGGGCAGACTCCCTCCGTCTGAGTTCGGGCAGGCGGCGCTCGGCCCCGCCGGCGGGCAATGCCGCAGGGGCAAACAATGCAAAGCCGAGGAGGGCGGCCCAGGCGAGTGCGGGGGGGCGGGGATGGGTCAGGAGCATTCAGATATCCAGTTGCGCAAAATCAAGCTCAGCGCTGTGGGCCTCAATGAATTCCCGGCGCGGCGCAACTTTATCGCCCATGAGAATGGTGAAGATCCGATCCGCCTCGGCCGCATCCTCAATTTCCACCCTTTTCATCATCCGGGTGGTGGGGTCCATGGTGGTTTCCCACAGCTGCTTGGGCATCATTTCACCCAATCCCTTAAAGCGCTGAATGGTGTAATTGGCCTTCTCGCCAAAAGCATCCAGGGTTTTTTTCAGATCAGCTTCGTTGTAGCAGTAGGTATGGTTTTTTCCCCGCTCAACTTTGTACAAAGGTGGACAAGCGATGTAGATGTAACCCCCCTCCACGAGGGCCCGCTGATAGCGATAGAAGAAGGTGAGGAGCAGGGTGCGGATGTGGGCTCCATCCACATCCGCATCCGTCATG
>JBIIHR010000215.1:0-3609 GCA_044235655.1 Cyanobium sp.
TTGGTGCTGCCGATATCCAGCCGCTGGGAACGGAAGCGCAGGCCGGGGGTGAACCAGCCCCCACTGGCCTCCAGCCCCCCGCCGCCGTCCCCCACCGCTGTTCCCACCAGACTGCGGGGGTCGCGTATGGCCAGTTGATCCACCAGCTGCTGCACCTCGTTTCCCCGGGGAAGGGCCGTATCCGGGTTCAGGAGCCACACCCAATCCCCCCATCCCTGGGATTCCAGCCAGGACAGGGCCCGATTGCAGCCTGCTCCGAAGCCATCCCCTTCCTCTCCCAGAAGCAGGTGCACCGAGAGGGTTGGCCCCCCCTCGGGCTGCAACTGCTGCGGCTCCACCGGGCTTGATTGGGGGCTGTTGTCCACCACGATCCAATGGGCCGGAGCCAGCTGCTGATGGGCGAGATCCCTGGCCAGAGCTGGCAACACGCCACCACTGTGGTGGGCCACTGTCACGATGGCCAACAGAGGCCTCGGGTCGGGGGCTGGGGGTGGGGGGACAGGGGCGCGGGTCACGGTGGGTTGGGGATAGGCTCCGGCCAGTGAAGGGGTGGACCGATGCGATTCGTGGTGGCAGTGCCGGCTCGCCTCGACTCTGCCCGGTTGCCCGGCAAGGTGATGGCCGACATCGGAGGCCGGCCGATGTTGCAGAGGGTGTTGGAGCGCTGTGCCCTGGCCCAAAGGCCCCAAGCTGTGGTGCTTTGTGCGGACAGCCCTTCCCTGGTGGAGGCTGCGGAGCGCTGGGGTTTTCCGGCCCTGCTCACCTCTCCCGAGTGCAGCTCCGGCAGCGAGCGTCTGGCTTCCGCTTTGGACGCGCTCCTCTCTTTTGCCGGGGGGGAGGCGGGATCGGCTCTTGCGGAAACGGTGATCGTGAATGTGCAGGGAGACCAGCCCTTCATCGATCCAGTGGTAATTGATGCGATGGTGGCCGAATTCGAGCGCTCCCGCCCCGTGCCGGAGGTGCTGACCCCCATCTATCCCATGGGGGCGGAGAAGCTCCACAACCCCAATGTGGTGAAGACCCTCGTGAGCGCCGACGGGCGGGCGCTTTACTTTTCCCGCTCCGCCCTTCCCCACGTGCGGGGGGTGGAGCCGGACCAGTGGCACGCCCATGCTCCTTTCTGGGGCCATGTGGGGCTGTATGGCTACCGGGCGGACGTGCTGGCCCGCTGGTCGTCCCTTCCCCATTCACCTCTTGAGCACATCGAGAAGTTGGAGCAACTGCGGCTTCTGGAGGCGGGGATTGGGATCGGCACCTTTGAAGTGGCGGGTGACTTCCTTTCGGTGGACACTCCCGAACAACTGGAGCAGGCCAGGGCCATGGCGGCGGCAGAGGATGGGCTTTCGAACCCCTCCTGATACGTTGCCTGCCAGGTCGTGGAGGGGGCATGGCACCAAGGGCGCTGGTCAGCAGGATCGATTCCCTCGTGATCTGTGCGTCGCCCAAGGCGTCCTGCCGCAGTGTGGCGGATTTCGCCTGGGAGGTGAGCCAGCAGCAGCGGTTGCGGCTGGGAACGCGGATGCAGCTGATCGTGTTTCGCAATCCCTTGCGGCGTCTGATCAGCGCCTACCTCAACAAATACATCGAGCACACCCGCTACCGGGAGGCCTCCCTGGCCCTGCGTCCCCAGGCCCAGCTCGACACCTTCGCAGACTTTGTGGAGGAACTCGACCGCCATGGCTTCCGCTGCATCGACAAAGTCCATTTCAAGCCGCAGCGGGCGCGCTACCGCTGGCGTTCCTTTGAACGGGTTTTCGATGCGGATGATCTCGAGCCCTTCCGGATGTTTGTGAACACGTTGTTCGGCACCCACCAGGAGATGCCCTTCCGTGTGGCCACCAATCGGCCGGCTGCTGCCCGGGACACCCTGGCCCTGGAGGAGCAGCGAGCCCCCTTGGAGGACGCACCTCCCTGGCTCCTCTCCAGGGAGATCCTGAGGCAGCAGATAGAGGACGGGATCGCCCCCACCTATGCGAGTTTCTACAACCCCGCCCTGGAGGCGGCGGCCCGCCGCATCTACCGGGTGGATTTTGAATTCCTCAAACGTTCTCTGGAGAGGGGCCGGATGGAGGCCTCCCTCTTCGATTCCCTCACCCGCATCTGAGGCCTGGACCCTCAGCTGGTGGTCAGCCCCGCCTGCACCAGATCATGGAGCCGGAGAAGCCCCACCATGCGGGCCCCCTCCTCCACCACGGGCAACACGCCGATGGCCTTGCGCCGGTTGCGTTCCATGCGCTCCAGGGCGTGGATGGCCAGCAGGTCTCCCGCAATGGTGATCGGGTCCGCGGTCATCAGGTCTCTGGCGGTCAGGTGGTTCCAGGATTGGGGTGGGTGGCTCTGGAGGGCCCGGCGGAGATCGCCATCGGTGATCAGTCCCCAGATCTGCTGAGAGTCGTGCTCCTGGGCCACCCAGCAGGCCCCCACGCCATCGGCCGTGAGGTGACCGATCACCTCCGGCAACGGAGTAACCGCCGCAAGGGGGGTGAGGCGGGCCGCCGGCACCATCAGATCGGCCGCTGTCAGGGTGAGCTGCTTGCCCAGGGAGCCCGCTGGGTGGTTAAGGGCGAAATCCTGGGGGGAGATGCCGCGTCGCTCCATCCACACGGCCGCCAGGGCATCACCGATGGCCATGGCCACTGCTGTGCTGGCGGTGGGGGCCAGGTTGAGAGGGCACACCTCCCGGTCCACCGAGCCGTCCAGCACCACATCACACCCTCGGCCCAGGCTGGACTCCACCCGGCCCACCAGGGCGATGCGGGCCGTCCCCCGCCGGCGGAGGTGGGGGAGGATCTCCAGCAGTTCCTGGGTTTCGCCGCTGTTGGAGAGCAGGAGGGTGACATCATCTGGGGCCACCACCCCCAGATCCCCATGCAGGGCATCCAGGGGGTTGAGGTAGATGGCCATCAGCCCGATGGAGGAGAATGTGGCGGCAATTTTTCGTGCCACGATCCCACTCTTGCCTACCCCAGTGATCACCAGCTTGGCCCTACGCTCCGCGCAGCCCTCCAGAAGGGAGAGGGCTGCTTCCACCTGGTCGCTGTCGAGGCGAGTGGCTGCGGCGGCAATGGCGGCGCCTTCCTCAAGAAGACAGCGGGTGAGGGCAGACAAGGGCAGGGAGCTGGGTTGGGGTTCCCAAGAATGAGAGTCTGGGATGGAGTCTAAACTGGACGAACACCAACGACAGCTTGCTACTGTAGGAGTGATTCCATTATCAGCTACGGGCGATACTCCTCGCCATTCTCTTGACTTAAGACTTGCCTTAAATGCTGCTCAGTAAGTTTTGTTCTGAACTCAAATCTGTGTTGCGTATGCATAGTTTCTGCAGCAAATAACTGTTTGGCGAAAGTATTCATGGCTTTTGATCGATGGACACTGCCCTAGGCGCTCCTATTTTAGAACTTCGTGATGTGTGGTTGCGAATACCTGTCTCTACCAAGGAAACACGCACTCTTAAAAAGGCGCTGTTGCGCTCGCTGACTGGTGGGGCATTGCATCAAACGCGATATGGAGCTGAAATTGAGGCCCTGAGGGGAATTCATTGCACGATTCACCATGGTGAGAGAGTCGCCTTGATTGGTCATAATGGGGCAGGGAAAAGTACTTTTCTTC
>JBIIHR010000216.1:0-3594 GCA_044235655.1 Cyanobium sp.
AACACGGCGGCCTATTCCCCCCGCCCCAACACCCCCGCCGCCGACTGGCCCAACCAGCTGCCGGAAGCGGTGAAGGTGGAGCGGCTCCGGGAACTCAATGCCCTGGTGGAGCGCAAGGCCAAGGAGCGCAGCGCCCGCTATGCCGGGCGGATCGAGGAGATCCTGGTGGAGGGCACCAATCCGAAGGATCCCAGCCAGGTGATGGGGCGCACGCGCACCAACCGGCTCACCTTTTTCCCCGCCAGCGATGGCCAAGGCGGCTTCTACGGCCCAGGCGATCTGGTGAAGGTGCGGATCGCCACGGTGCGGGCCTTCTCCCTCGGTGGGGAGCCCGAGACCGTGCAAGGCGCCTAGAGTTTGACTGCATCATTCAGCAGTTTTCATGCCAGCGCTGCTCCATCCGCACCAGGAGCTTCTGGTAATGCCGGACGATGGAGCCCAGGCCGTGGTGGCCCTGATCGACCAGGCCCGCACCCAGCTGCTGCTCAAGCAATTCAAGCTGCAGTCGGAGGTGGTGATGGAGGCCCTGCGGCGGGCCAAGGAGCGGGGGGTGGAGGTGAGGGTGATGCTCAACCCCCACACCTCAGGCGGGGATCGTTGGAACGATGAACCCTTCGCCCGTTTGCAGAGCTGGGGAATCAACACCGCCTGGACCAGTGAGTCCTTCCCGGTCACCCATGAAAAATCCATGCTGGTGGATCAGGAAGCCGCCCTGATCTCCACCTTCAATCTCTCGGATAAATATTTCACCGAAACCCGCGATTACGGCGTGCTCAGCCGTAACCCGGCCGTGGTGGCCCAGGTGGCGGCGGGCTTCGAGGCGGATTGGCAGCGCACGTTCTTTGTCCCCGAACTCCACGTGGGGCTGGTGTGGAGCAGCTCCCACAGCCGGGGCCAGATGGCCCGCCTGATCGACGCCGCCCAGAGCACCCTTTGGATTCAGCATCCCAAATTTGTGGATGCGGTGATCCTCGAGCGTATTGTCTCGGCCCGTGAACGGGGGGTGAAGGTGCGGGTGCTCTGCGGCGGGAAGCACGGCATCAGCGACTGGGACATCTACGACACCTTCGCCTCCCTGCGGGTGATGCAACGGTTCGGGGTGAAGGTGCGGCGCCAGAAACACCTCAAATTGCACGCCAAGCTGATCCTCATCGATGGGATCTATGCCCAGACCGGCTCCATGAACATCGATCGCAGCGCCTTTGATCTGCGCCGCGAACTGGGCATCGAGAGCGATGCCCCCGAAGTGGTGGAGCGGTTGAAGGCCACCTTCGAAGCGGATTGGAAAGCGGCTGCCAAATATGCCGCCCCCGATCCCCTCGATCCTTCCTTCCACGAGGAGGGCGAGCTGCCGCCGGATCCCCACTTTGTGCATGACTGAGCCCCTCGCCCCGGCCCCCACCTCGCGCGAATTGTTCACCGGCCTGTTGCAGGTGGCTCTCTCCTCCTTTGGCGGGGGCCTCTCGGTGTGGAGTCAGCGGATCATCGTGGAGCAGCGCCGCTGGATGAGCAACGATGCCTTCCTCACCGGCCTCACCGTGGCCCGCCTTCTCCCTGGCCCCAATCAGATCAATCTGGCGGTGTACGTGGGCGCCACCTTCGGGGGTCTGCGGGGCGCCCTCACCGCCCTGGCAGGCATGCTCCTGGTGCCGTTCAGCCTGTTGATGGGGATCGGGCTGATCTATTTCCAGCTGCATGGCTTGCCCCTGGTGGATCGGGTGCTGGCCGGCATGGTGGCCGTGGCCGCTGGGCTGGCTCTCTCGATGGGATTCAAGATCCTGCCCACCTACCGGGCCGACCCGGTTGCCCTGGCTCTGGCCGCGGCCGTATTCGTGGCCATGCAGGTGTTCAACGTGCGGCTGGTGCCCATGCTCCTGGTGGTGTCTCCCCTTGCCATGGCCTGGTATTGGCCCCGCAAGGGCGAGGAGATTCAGCCGTGATGGCCCCCTGGGGGTGGGCCCTGCTCACCGCTGCCTCCACGGCCGCCGGTTCATGCGAGCCCACCCGGCTCACGGATCTGGGCCAAATGCTGAAGGTGATGGGCACCTTCCTTGGGCTGTCCCTCTTCTCCATCGGCGGGGGCAACACCTTGCTCACGGAATATCACCACCTGAGTGTGGAGCAGTTCTGCTGGCTCACCACCGCCCAGTTCAACGACCTCTATGCCCTGGCGGAGGCGGCCCCGGGTCCCAGTTCCATGCTGGTGGGCCTTCTGGGGATGGGGGCGGCCTGGCGGGAGGGCCCCCTCTGGGCCGTGCTCACGGGCGTGGCAGCCGAGGTGGCCATCCTCCTGCCCTCCACCCTGCTGGTGGTGGTGGTGTGCCTGGCCTGGAGCCGCTTCCGCCACTCCCCCTGGCGGTTGGCCTTTGAGCGCGCCATGGGGCCCATCACCCTGGGGGTGCTGTTTGCCGTGGGGGTGAAGATCCTCCGCCTCTCCGACACCAATCCCACCGGCATCGTGGTGTCCCTGCTGGTCTGCGTCCTGGTGCTCACCACCCGCCTCTCTCCCCTCTGGATGATGGCCATGGCAGGACTGCTGGGGGGCGTGGGACTCATCCACCGTTGATGCCACCCTTGGTGCCCCTTCTCGGCACTGATACCGTTTGGCGTCTGCCATTCGCCCGACCCCATGTCCGAAGCGCCCCCTCCCACCCGAGTCGGCCTGGTGTTTGGAGGGGCCTCAGGGGAACACGACGTGTCCATCCGCTCGGCGACCACGGTGCTCGGCGGCCTGCGTAGCGGTGCCAATGGGGAGCGCTACGACGTGAGCTGCTTCTACATCGATCGGTCCGGCCGCTGGTGGCCCCAGGCCGTGGCGGAGGCCGTGCTGGCCCAGGGCAGCGCACCAGCTGAGGAGCAGGGGCTTCGCCCGGGCTTCCAGGGATTCCCGGAGGGGGCCCTGGAGGTGGACGTGTGGTTCCCGGTGCTGCATGGCCCCAACGGAGAGGATGGCACCATCCAGGGGTTGTTCACCCTGATGCAGGTCCCCTTCGTGGGATCGGGGGTGCTGGGTTCGGCCATGGGGATGGACAAACAGGCCATGAAGGCCGCCTTTGCGGCCGCTGGCCTCCCTCAGGTGCCCTACCTCTGCCTGTCGCGCAGCGATCTCCAGCCACCCGCCGGCAGCGAGCTCCCCATCCCCCTTCTGGAGCGCATCGAAGCCACCCTGGGCTACCCCTGCTTTGTCAAGCCGGCCAATCTGGGCTCTTCCGTGGGGATCAGCAAGGCCACCGACCGCTCCTCCCTCTGGGAAGGACTCCAAAGCGCCGCCGCCCTGGATCCCCGGCTGGTGGTGGAGAAGGGTGTGGTAGCCCGGGAGCTGGAATGCGCCGTCCTGGGCCCCCCCGATGGACTGGAGGCTTCCGTGCTGGGAGAGATCCGCTTCGATGCGGATTGGTACGACTACGAGGCCAAATACAGCGAGGGGCGCAGCCACACCCTGATCCCTGCTCCTGTAGCGGAAGCAGTGCAGGAGAGGGCCCGCGCCATGGCCGTGGCGGCCTGCCAGGCGGTGGGGGCCTCAGGCCTATCGCGGGTGGATTTTTTCTACAGCGAATCCGAGAATGCCCTCTGGCTCAATGAAATCAATACCCT
>JBIIHR010000217.1:0-3581 GCA_044235655.1 Cyanobium sp.
GGCCTTCCGGGCCGTGGATGGCCACTTCCGCACGATCTTTGCCCACCTCTCCGATGGGGAAGGCCAACTGCAGCTGGAAAATCCCGAGCAACCCCTGGAGGGGGGCCTCACCCTGGTGGCCCATCCCAAAGGGAAGGCGGTGCGCCGGCTGGCCTCCATGTCGGGGGGGGAGAAATCCCTCACCGCCCTGAGCTTCCTGTTTGCCCTGCAGCGGTTTCGCCCCTCCCCCTTCTATGCCCTCGATGAGGTGGACAGCTTTCTCGATGGGGTGAACGTGGAGCGGCTGGCGGGACTGATCGCCTCCCAGGCGGAGGGGGCCCAGTTTCTGGTGGTGAGCCACCGTCGGCCGATGATCGGAGCGGCCACCCGCACCATCGGCGTCACCCAGGCCCGGGGCGCCCACACCCAGGTGGTCGGTTTGCCCCCCGCAGCATGAGCTGGCTGGAGGCAGGAGCTTGCTTCACAATGAACCGATCAGGTAGCAGGTCTTGAGCGCATCCACTCCACCGCCCAACGAATCCTCCGTCCCCAGCGATCGGCTCTGGTTGCGCTCTGAGCTGATGGGCACCCAGGTGATCACCCGCGACACGGGACGCCGTCTGGGGGTTGTGGGGGAAGTGGTGGTGGATATCGACCGGCGGGAAGTGGTGGCCCTGGGGCTGCGCGACAACCCCCTCACCCGGTTTCTGCCGGGCCTGCCCCGCTGGATGCCCCTGGAGCGCATTCGCCAGGTGGGCGATGTGATCCTGGTGGATTCCTCCGATTCCCTGGCCGAGAGCTTCAATCCCGAGCGCTACAGCAAGGTGATCAACTGCCAGGTGATCACCGAATCCGGCCAGACCCTGGGGCGGGTGCTGGGCTACAGCTTCGACATCGAAACAGGGGAGCTCATCACGCTGGTCGTGGGCGCCCTGGGGGTGCCCCTGCTGGCCGAAGGCGTGCTGAGCACCTGGGAGCTGCCCGTCACCGAGGTGGTGAGCAGCGGGAGCGATCGGATCATCGTGTACGAGGGGGCCGAGCAGAAGCTGAAGCAACTGGGCACGGGGCTGCTGGAGAAGATGGGCATCGGAGGCAGCAGCTGGGAGAGGGAGGAGCGGGAGCGTTACCGCATGGGCCCCGTGCCAGCAGAAAACCAGCTGCCCGCAGGGCTGCCAAGCCAGCAGGAGCAACGGCGCATCCAACCGGCCACCGCCCGGGCCTTCCAGCCGGAAGAGGAGATGGAATACGTGGAAACGGAGGAGCGCAGCCAGCGGGAACCCCTGCGGCAACGGCGCTATCTCGATGACGACGCCCCCAGGGCCCCCGTTCGCCCGTCCTACGACGAGCCGGAGCCGTACGGGAGACCGCGGGGCGACGAGCAGCGCAACGTGGCTCGCTATGACGAGCACTACGGGGAGCGGCAACCCGCACCGGCTCAACGCCGTTGGGAGCGGGAAGAAAGGGAAGAAAGGGTGGAGAGGAGGAACTTGGAGGAGCCCGAGATGCAGAACCGCCGTCGACCCGAGCCTGAACTGGTGGATGTGGAGCCCGAGATCCTCGATGATCCGTGGTGAGTTGGGGATCATGCCCATGATGAACAGATGTCCCCAGGTCGGTTGTGGGGTTGGAGCCCTGACCCTCTCGGTGGCCTTGGGGGCGGCACTGGCCCCGGCAGCGATGGCGGCCGAGAGTCAACCCGCTCCGGCCCCGATGGCCCCAGCGGCTGCGGGATCCCCGGAGGTGCCATCCCCATCTGGCGCCCCAACCACACCTGGAAACCCAACCCCCACTTCGGAAGACGCCATCAAACCCACCCCCTCCAAGGGTCAGGCTCCAGCCCGACCGCCGGCTGAGGTGCCGCTGAAGCCGCCGCCCATGGCCCAGGAGCCCGTCAGGATCTGGCAGCCCGAGGGAATGGGCGAGCCCGCCCCCAGCAACCGCGCCCTTCCCCGTCGGGTTCCCAGCACCACGGCCCTTCCGATCCAGCGGCAAGGCAGTGGCTCGCCAGGGACCATGGCTCCTGGTGCCTTTCCCCCAGGGACAGCGCGCCCCGGGATGGTACCCCCTGGAACAGTGCGCCCCGGAGCCATGCCGCCTGGAATGCTGCCGCCTGGTGCCATGCCGCCCGGAGCGATGCGGCCCGACATGATGCCCCCGAGGATGATGCGGCCTGGAATGTTGCCGCCGGGAGCCCTGCCACCGGGGGCCCTGCCGCCGGGGGCCTCTGAGCGCGGTGCCATGCCTCCCGGGGCGATACCGCCTGGAGCCATGCCGCCGGCAGCCCTGCCGTCAGGAGCCCTGCCGCCTGGCGTGGTCCCCCCCGGAGCCTCCCAACAAGCCAAGCCAGCCACTAAGAGCTCCACCTGGTCGCCCTGGAGCTCCCTGGGCCTGGGGTTGTTGGTGGCCGGTGGGGTGACCTGGGCAGTGACGCGCAGCCAGAAACGGCGCCAGGGCGCCGACATCAACTCTTCTGAGCCAAGCAGCCGAGGGGATGACCAGCGCCCCCGGGGCTGAGGAGCCCCAGGGCGGAAGCGAGGGGAGTCCGGCCCCCCACCTGTTTCTGGTGGTGCTGGGGGGCCGGGCGGCGGGGGCCCACATCGAGCTCCACGATGTGCGGTTTGTGGCGGGAGAGACCCTGGAGGCCACCCTGCCGGCCTTGCGAAGCCAGTGGTTTGGGCGACGCCGGGGGCTCCACATCGACAGCTACATGGCTGTGCGGCAGGTGGGAGCGTTTGCGGTGGAGCTCCGCCGGGAGCCTTTCAGCGGGGCGGAGCGGCTGTGGTTTGTGAATGTGGGGGGCTACCAGCCCCACCTGTTGGCGGAAGAGCATGCCTTTGGCCTTGTGGTGGCGGACACGGCCGCTGGCGCCAAACGGCAGGCTCTGGCCCACTGGCTGCTGGAGAGCCAGAGCCGCCACAAAGATGATCTCCATGCCCTGGAGGCCGTGGACGACTGCCTGCCCCTGGAGGTGGTGGGGGGGTGGCAGGTGCACCTGATCCCCGTGACGCAACCCGCCCCGCCCCAGCGCCCGGACTGGTTTGGCTATCGCCCGATCTGAAGGCCGGGGTCTCTCGGAGGCGAGGATCAGGGAATCGTCCATCCCCTGATGCACGCCCCATGAACATCGACGGCAAAGCCTGGCGCACCATCTGGCTGGAGGAGGGGGGACGGTCGGTGGGGGTGATCGACCAGACCCTGTTGCCCCATGAATTCCGCACCCGCTCCCTGCAGCATTGGCAGGAGGCGGCCGAGGCGATCCGCACCATGGTGGTGCGGGGGGCTCCCCTGATCGGCGTCACCGGGGCCTATGGGCTGATGCTGGCCCTGCAGGCCGATCCCGGCGATGGGAGCCTGGAGGAAGCCTTCGCGGGGCTCAACGCCACCCGACCCACGGCGATCAACCTGCGCTGGGCCCTGGAGCGGGTGCGGGCTCGGGTGAGCTCCCTGCCGGAAAGCGAGCGAGCCGCCGCCGCCCAGGCGGAAGCGGGAGCCATCGCGGAAGAGGACGTGGCCATGTGCGAGGCGATCGGCGACCACGGCCTGGCGATCTTTCAACTGCTGGCCGCCGCCAGGCCGGCGGAGCGCCAGGGGGAACCCTTCCG
>JBIIHR010000218.1:0-3573 GCA_044235655.1 Cyanobium sp.
CTGCCCGATCCTCCATGAGCTGCGCCTGCGCAAGAGCGAGGAGGAACTGGAGTTGATGCGCCAGGCCGCCCGCATCTCCGCCGAGGCCCATGAGCTGGCCCGCAGCGTGGCCCGCCCCGGGCTCAACGAACGCCAGGTGCAGGCCGTGATCGAGCAACACTTCCTGGAGCAGGGCGCCCGGGGGCCGGCCTACGGCTCCATCGTGGCCGGCGGCGACAACGCCTGCGTGCTCCACTACACCGCCAACAACTCCACACTGCGGGATGGCGACCTGCTGCTCATCGACGCCGGCTGCAGCCTCATCGACTACTACAACGGCGACATCACGCGCACCTTTCCGATCAATGGCCGCTTCAGCGGGGAGCAGCGGGCCCTCTACGAGCTCGTGCTGGCCGCCCAGGAGGCCGCCGTGGCCGCCGTGCGGCCCGGTGCCACCGCCGAAGGGGTGCACCACACGGCCGTACGGGTGCTGGTGGAGGGGCTGGTGGAGCTGGGTCTGCTGCGGGGCGACGTGGATGGGCTGATCGAGCAGGGGGGCTACCGCCACCTCTACATGCACCGAACAGGCCACTGGTTGGGGCTGGATGTGCATGACGTAGGGGCCTACCGGCTGGGGGAGAAACATGTCGATCTCGACACCGGCATGGTGCTCACCGTGGAACCGGGGCTCTACGTGAGCGACCGCCTCGCCGTGCCCGAGGGTCAGCCCAGCATCGACGAGCGCTGGAAAGGCATCGGCATCCGCATCGAGGATGACGTCGTGGTGACCGACCACGGCCATGAGGTGCTCACCGCCCCCGCCCTCAAGGCCACCGCCGCCATGGAGCGTTGAGCCGGCCCAGCCCCACCACTCAGGCGCTCACCGCCCGGGCGATCAGAACCGTGAGCATCATGATCGCCAGCAGCACCTGCAGGGCCATGAACAGCTTGGCCGGCCTCGACATCACGGCCTCACTGGTGGGGCCGTAGGTGGAATTCACATTGAGCGAGATGAAGAGATAATCAATCACATGGGGTGTAGGCGGGGGTTCCCCATCCCGTGAAGGCCAGACAAAGGCCCCGCCAGGGGTGCAGACATCGAGAAAGATGTAGATGAACATGAACACCGTCACACTCTGCATGTAGACCGCCGCCACATCCCACAACCCCCCAAGGCCACCCCCATCCACCGAGCTGGCTGTGGCCACCATGGACAGCACATTGGCCACCACCTGCACCATGGAAAAGAACAGATAAATCAGGGCCCAGCGAAAGACGCTGGCCTGGCGGGAGCGAAACAGGGCCTGGGCCAGGCCGAGGGTGACGATCACAAACACAACCGTGCTGACTTTCTCCAAGGTGTGCAGGAGGGGATTGAAGGTTGTGGCCACCACATGATGTCCCGTGATGTGTCGAAACAAAGTGATGTCGATCATCCAGACAAGAGTTGTAGCCACCAGTACCCAGAAGCGAGCCCCACCTCGGGTGAGTCGCTCCCTGAGGGCCTCGGCTGGGGCCAGTTGGCTGGTCTGCTCCGAGGATTGAAGAGGGTGTTCCAGATCGTCTTTCATTCCTTGGGTAAGAGGGGATCCATCGGTTCCTGATGGTTGGGATGGTGAGCGTGTTTGGAGCTGTTCTGAAAGAGGATCAAACCTCCCGTCACGGCCAGAAACCCCAATCCGCCATACAGCAGGGCGATGGGATTGGACGATTTGGTTCGCTCCAGAGACTGGAGAGACGCCAGACTTTCCAGGTAGGTGATCGCCATTACCAGGATCAAGAAACTGGCAAACATGCTTTTGAGTTGATGCAGATCAGCAAATTGCATTCCCCTGGGCAGGGAAATACGGCGGATGGCGAGATTCACGATTCCGGCCGCAATGATCAGCACCCCGATCCCCAACAGGAATAAATCCACCGTGCCAATCAGCTGCAACTCCTGCTCAACGCTCGCCCCGCCATCGATCACCTGGATCAGGATGCCCCAAAGGCGGCTCGCGGCCATGGCGATAGCCAGAAGGCCGCAGACCGCCAGCCCGAAGGATCCGATCCCGATACCGATCCGCAGGAACCTCAGCACACTGCCCGTTTGCCGTACAGAGCTTCATCCTGACGGGGCAGGCTGCTTTTGTCAGGACACCCCTGGCCAGGCCACCCGGCGAGAATGCCCCCAATCGCTCCCGAGCCGTGCCTGCCGAGCCTGAAGCCTCCCACCCCTCTCCTCCTCCGAGGGTGGCCGTGGTGATGGGGAGCGATTCCGATCTGCCCACCCTGCAGGCCGCGGTCGAGATGCTCGACACCTTCGGGGTGGCCCATGAGGTGCGGGTGCTATCGGCCCATCGCACGCCGCTGGAGATGGTGGCCTTCGCCCAGGGAGCGGCAGGGCGGGGGCTGAAAGTGATCATCGCCGGAGCCGGCGGCGCCGCCCATCTGCCCGGGATGGTGGCGTCGCTCACGCCTCTGCCCGTGATCGGTGTGCCCGTGCAGAGCAAAGCCCTCTCCGGCGTGGATTCCCTCCACTCCATCGTGCAGATGCCCGCCGGCATCCCGGTGGCCACGGTGGCGATCGGCAATGGCGCCAATGCCGGTCTGCTGGCGGTGCAGATCCTGGCCACGGCCGACCCGGCCCTGGCCGAAGCTCTCACGGCCTACCGCCAGCAGCTGCATGCCCAGGTAACGGGCAAGGACCAGCGGCTCCAGCAGCTCGGAAGCCGCGCCTACCTGGAGGCCATGGCCTCCGGCGGGGAGCACCAACCATGATCCCGAGCTACAACCGCCGGCCCCTTGGCTGGTAGGGCCCTTTCTTCTGGGGCTGCTGAGCCGTTGGGCCACCCGCACCCAGCTGGTGCAGGCCTGGGACGCGGGCAACGTCGTCCCCACATGCCTGGGGTGTTCTGGTGTCTGATCGCCCTGGGCCGCCTCTTCCAGCCCCTGGTGGGCGGGGATGGGGGTGCCCATTCCTGCGGGCGGCCTGGAGGTAGAGCGGGGCGCGATCCGCACGCTGCCCCCAGCTGCTGACGAGAAGCCAGGGGAACCGGCAAGCTAAGGATCTGATCTTCGCTCCCCCGCACCCACCATGCTCGAGCGGTTGGTGCTCCCTCCCTGGCTGCGCTTCAGTCTGGCCCTGCCCCTGCTGGTGCTCAACCTCTGGGTGCTCCGGCAGCTGCTGCTACCGCTGGCTCCCTTTCCGGCCCTGTTTCTCACGGCAGCGCTGATCGCCTTCGTGCTGGATATCCCCACCCGCTGGCTGGTGGAGCAGAAGGTGCCACGGACCCTGGCGCTACTGCTGGTGATCGGGCTCGGCCTGGGGGGCGTGGTGCTGGCCGCCCTCTGGCTCCTACCCCGGCTGGTGCAGCAGTTGGATGAGCTCATCAAGGCGCTGCCGAGCTGGCTTTCCGAGGGGGAGATCGTGCTCACCAAGCTGCAGAACTGGGCCATCTCCCGGGGGCTGCCCAGTGATTTCGGTGATCTGAGCAGCCAACTGCTCACCCGCACCAGCAAACTCGCCAGCCAGTTCAGCCAGCAGGTGCTCAGCCTGCTGGGCGCCACCTTGGGCCTCACGGTGAACACCGTGATCGTGCTGGTGCTAACGGT
>JBIIHR010000219.1:0-3565 GCA_044235655.1 Cyanobium sp.
CGCGAGGGCCTCACCGGGGTGCCGATCGTGGACGCGGCCATGCGCCAGCTCAATGGCAGCGGCTGGATGCACAACCGTTGCCGCATGATCGTGGCCTCCTTCCTGGTGAAGGATCTGATCTGCGACTGGCGGCTGGGGGAGGGGGCCTTCATGGCCCGGCTGGTGGACGGAGACCTGGCCGCGAACAACGGGGGCTGGCAGTGGAGCGCGAGCAGCGGCATGGATCCCAAGCCGCTACGCATCTTCAACCCCGCCAGCCAGGCGGCCAAGTTCGATGCCGAGGCCACCTACATCCGGCACTGGTTGCCGGAGCTGGCCCACGTAGCCACCGCCGATCTGATCAGCGGCGAGATCGCCCCCCTGGAGCGTCGGGGTTATCCCGCGCCGGTGGTGGTGCACAAGCAGCAGCAGGCTCTCTTCAAGCAGCTCTATGCCGGCTTGCCGCGAGGCTGACGGCAAACCTGGGTCTTTCTTGGCTAGACGGCGACCGCTGGTTCCGTCGGGCTGCAGGGCTGGCCCATCAGCACGCTCCGCAGGATGGTGATCACCCTCTCCTGCTGGGCCTCTGTGAGTTCGGGGAAGATCGGCAAGCTGAGCACCTCTGCGCAGAGCCGCTCGGTGTGGGGCAGGCTGCCACTCCCATAGCCCAGGTGGCTGTAGGCCGGTTGGCGGTGGATCGGAATCGGGTAGTAGATGATCGTGCTCACCCCCGCGTCCTGCAGCTCCTGCTTGAACCAGTCGCGGCAGCAGGCTTCAGGCAATCCGTAGGTGGCACTGTCTGAGGAGGGGGTGCAGCGGTTCCCACAGGAGGCCTGGCCCACAGGGCAGGCGGGCAGGCGCACCACGAACTGGTTCCAGCTGTGTCCGCTTGGCCCGGGTTCCGGGAGCGCCAGCCCGGGCACATCAGCCAGCTCCCTGAGGTAGCGCGCGGCAATCAACTGGCGCCGCTCCACCCAGCTGGCCAGGTGGGGCAACTTCACGTGCAGCACAGCCGCCTGCAGGGCATCGAGGCGGCTGTTGTAGCCAAGATTGGTGTGGAGATAGCGGCGAGGCATGCCATGCACCGCCAGCTCACGCACCCGAGCGGCCAATTCCGGATCGCGGCACACCACGGCCCCCCCATCGCCTGCGGCACCCAGGTTTTTGGTGGGGAAGAAGCTGAAACAGCCCGCATCTCCCCAGCTGCCCACGGGCCGCCCGGCCCAGCTGGCACCGGTGGCCTGGGCGCAGTCCTCGATCACCAGCAGGCCATGGGAGCGGGCGATGGCGTTCATCAGTTCCATGTCCGCCGGCCGGCCGAAGAGGTGGACCGGCAACAGGGCCCGGGTGGCCGGGGTGATGGCCGCCTCGATCCGGTCCGGATCCAGCAGATAGGAGCCCTCCTGCACATCCACGAACACCGGGGTGGCGCCGACGGCGCTGATGGCTTCCGCGGTGGCGAAGAAGCTGAAGGAGGTGGTGATCACCTCATCCCCTGGCCCGATCCCCAGGCCGCGCAGGGCCAGGATGAGGGCATCAGTGCCGCTGTTGCAGCCGATGGCGTGGGGAACGCCGCAGCTTTCGGCGAAGGCGGCTTCAAAAGCTGCAATGGTGGAGCCGCCGATGTACTGGCCGCTGCGCAACACTTGCAACACAGCCTCATCGAGGCGATCACCAAGCTGCCTCAGCTGCTCGGCGAGGCTGAAAGGGGGCACTTGCATGGGGTCAACCTTAAGCCCAGCGAAAGATTGGACAAGGGTGGCCGTGGCCCCCTCCGTTGTTGGCCCTAGGCCCAGGCGGGCGCCTGGCCGGGATGCCATTTGATGTTGCAACCGATGGAGGGCACCTGTTCAGGCGAGGGGGTTTGGCCCTTCACCAGAGCCCGTAGGGCGACGCGCAGGTCGCGTCCATCCAGCTCGATGGCATTGCCGGGGCGGCTGCCATCGAGCTGGCCCCGATAGCGGAGGGTGTGGCGGCCGTCGAACAGGTAAAGGTCGGGTGTGCAGGCGGCCTGAAAGCTCTTGGCGATGGCTTGGCTGTCATCCGCCAGGTAGGGAAAGCGCCACCCGTTCTCCCTGGCCTGGCTGGTCATGCCGTTGGGCCCATCCTGGGGGTGGGTGGTGAGACTGTTACTGCGGATGGCCACAAAAGCCACCTGATCGCCGAAGTCCTGGTGCAGGCGGGTGAGCTCCGGCTCGATGTGCTTCACAAAGGGGCAGTGGGGACAAAGAAAGAGCACCAGCACGGGCGTTTCTGCCAGGGCCTGGGGGTCGGGCAGGGGGCCACCCACCACAGGGGTGAGGCCCTGACCCATCGCCTCCCAGGGGAGGGGCGTGCCGAGGGGAAGCATGGTGGAGGGGGTGAGGGCCACGCCAAACCGCATTCGAGGGGCAGAAGCAGGATCATGGCGCGAGTTTCGATCCCTTGGCCGTGCGCCTGAGGTTGCCTCTGCTCCTTTCCCTGGGGGGCCTGCTGCTGAGCGGCTGTGTGCCGACGGAGGAGCGCCCCAGTTGGAGGGTGTACGCCCTGCCCCGGCAGCGGGCGGGGGATGGCCTGGCGGTGGTGAATCGCCCCGGGGGGGAGGGGCTCCACCTCTGGCTGGACGTGCGCAGCGGCCAGGAAGGACCGTGCCGCCCCCGTTGGAATCCCGATGGGGCACGGTTGCGGGATGGCAACGGGGAGCGGCCCACCAGCATGGGGCGGGCGCCGCGGGAGGAGTTTTTCGAGGCCCTCGGCCACGGCCGGGTGCGGCTGGCCCTGCGGCAGCAGATGGAGCTCCTCTGCCGCCAGGTGGCGCCAGGCCTTCCGTTTGACTGGCAGCACCCCCCACGCCGGCCCCAGGACCTGCCTCCGGAACGGCCGCTGATGCTGCAGGAACCGGATCTGTTAAGCCATCCCACGGCCGTGCGGCGCGCGGAAAAGAGCTTGCTGGGCCAGCCCCTCACGCCAGAGGACTGGGACGACAAACCTCTGCCCCCGCCGCCGCAGGGGCCCTAGGGGTTGGCCAGTAGGGCCACGGCCGCCCTGTAGCCCGCCGGCACCCCCACATCCCAGAGCCGCAGGGCTGGAGGGGTGGGCCCATCTGGAGCTTTTGCACCTTTTCCCGCGAGCCCCACCCCGCTGGCTTTCACCCGGGCCTCAAGGCGACACCAGGCCGCCAGGAAGGCGCTCGCCTGCTCGGCCAAGGGCAGGGCCCGGAGCTCCGCCACCTCGCCAGGAGAGAAGCAGCGCTCGGCGATGGGCTCCCACGGGAGATGGACCCGGGCCTGCTCCACATCCACCCCCACCTCGGCGGTGGCGTGGAAGGCCAGCAGGATCAGATCACCGGAATGGCTGCCGTTGAAGGCCGGCGCCCTGGGATCGCAACAACGGGGCTTGCCCCGGTGGTCTGCCTCGATAGCGATGGCGGAGGGTGCTTGCCCCAGCCAGTGGCCCAGCAGCTGCCGCAGGGCCGCCCGGGCCACCAGGAAACGGGCCTGGTCGGTGGGGCGTCGGTAGGCCCCATGGCGCTTGCGTTCGTCATCCGACAGGCTGGCCAGCAGCGTGGTTTCGCGTTCTGCGGCCAGGGGTTGGCCGCAGAGAAGGA
>JBIIHR010000220.1:0-3564 GCA_044235655.1 Cyanobium sp.
CCGACTTTCTGAAACAGCTCGAAGCACTGGTGAATCGTGGCTGGCGAATGGTCTTCGCCAAATACGAGCCGGTCAGCTACCAGCCCTGGCCCTGATCCAGAGGGTGATCAAGCTGGGCAGCACCTCAAAACCTGCTGGAGAGGGTCACCACCAGCAGCAAGATCGCCATCAGGGCCAGTTCGTTCAGCAGCGAATGCATGGTCTGGGTTCCTGGCCTGTGGAGAGATCACTCTCCACCCCGCTCGGACGAGGATCAGAACCATGCAGGTTTGTCGCAGAAACGCAGTGAATGGGCCAGCGACGGAAGCATGAAATGAGCAGCCCTTTTTTGGGCCTACGCTCACTTCACAAATGAGAGAGAAGATGATGAAACCTCAACTCCCCACCCTCGACGGAAGGCATATCGCCAGCACACCCGAAGGATGTGACATCAGCAGAGATAAAGAGCTCGGTTATGTCGTCTTTTGTGGAGACAATGGAAAAGGACGACGGCATGTGCCCACGTTGTCGGCCGCTTATGCCATTTGCCAACAGCTGATGCCAAGGCGACCCAACCACCGCTGAGATCAGCGGCCTGAAAGCATGGCCGCGCCCATGGCGGCCATGATCAGGTTCTCCGCAAAGCTCACCACGCCGAGGGGTGTCTTGGAGTTGCCACCCACGCAGGCGCAATTGAGAGCCAGGTGATCCACGAACACCGCCTTGCCCACCGACACCATCCCCATCCCTCCGAGCACAACAGCCACCGCGCCCACCAGCAGGGCCAAGCCGGTGGCCTGAGGTTGCAGCAGCACTCCCAGGCCCACGAGCAGTTCAACCCCGGGATAGAGGCGCGCCCAGGGCCGCCAACGCTGGCTGAGCAGATCGTATTTGCGAAAGCTGGCGGCAAACGCCTCCACATCCATCAGCTTGAGCATGGCCAGCAGGCAGATGGCGAAGCCCATGAAGCCGCTCACCCCGGCGGCCAGCACCAGCGCCATCAGCCCGGCGGTGAGGAACACCACCACCACCGGCGTGTAGGAGATATCGGCCCCCTCCGGCCTCACACCGAGCCGGACGGCCAGATCGGTGTAGCCACCGATCCGCTCCTCCCCCGCAAAGATCTGGGGCGTGGTGGCGACCCCATGGGCCGCCTTGAAGGCCTCCACCTCCGCGGTGCTGGTGAGGCGATGGTCTTCAAAGGGGATATGGCGCTCCTGCAGCAGCTTCACCGCCCGCAGCCCCCAGGGACAGGCGTGGTCCGGAAGGTCCATCCGGTAGAGACGAACGGCCTGGAGTGCAGAGGTGACCATGGGTCACGGCCTCATCAAGGGGCATCTCTCAGCATGGCTCCATGCCTTGAGCATCACCGGGCGGCACGGCAGGGGCCTAGCCCTCGCCGCCTTCCCCGCCCTCTCCCCCTTCTCCCCCTGCCGACTTGCCGGGGGCGGCGGGGTCGGGGTTGCTGGGCTGGGCCAGGGGCTTGTCGCCACTGCCTCCCTTCTCGCCGGCTTCCGGTGTCTGGCTGCAGGCCACCGTGCCGCCGGCCAGGGCCAGGGTGGACAGGAACAGGGCGACGCTCTGGCGTTTCATGGAAGCCATGGAGAAGAGAGTGATCTGAATCGTGGCAGAGCAAGCCACTGTTCGATGTGGATCCGTCACTGGGCGCTGTGCCATTTGTTACGTGGCCTCCATTCCGCATGCTTGGATGGGGAGCAAATAAAATCACGAAACTGAATTAGCGCACCCCATCACGACGATGCAAACAAATAATCTCAACTTCTATCTCTACACATCAGCAAGACGGCTTCTTCATCAATCCAGATGCCTCATTCCAGCCTCCCTGGTGCAACCCCAAAAACAGCTGGACAAAGACTTTGCTATTGGCATCACCACCTATATCGAGCGCTACGACAAATATTTCAAACCCCTTTATCAGTCGGTGAGCCGCTATTTCCCCGAGGTGAAGATCACCGTTTCGGTCAACGGCCATCCCAAAACGGAAGACCAGCAGCGCTACCTTCTTCGCCTGCAAGAAGAGCTCTGCTCCACAGCTCCGCCACACCACACATTTGTCTTGCGGGATCAAGCGGCAGGGCTCACCACCATGTGGAATGAGATGGTGCAGCTGAGCCAGCCGCTCCCCCTGCTGATCCTGAACGACGACCTCCGCATCTTTCCCTGGATGCGGCGTTGGGCCGAATCCTTCGACTGGCGATCGGCGCAGCTCACCCTCCTCAACAGCACCTGGTCCCATTTCGTGATCTCCAAGGAGGTGATCGATCGGGTGGGGGCCTTCGACCCGGGCTTCAAGGGCATCGGCTTCGAAGACATGGACTACACAGCCCGAGCCGGTCAGGCGGGCTTGCCGATCGGCAACGTGCTCTGCTCTTACCTCGCCCACAAGAACCACCAGCCCAGCTCACCCTCCTTCGGCTCAGACAAGGTGTGGGGCAAGTACACCTCGCAGAATGAGGAGTTCTTCTACAGCAAGTGGGAAACCTGCCCTGCCGAGGAAGGCATCTTCATCAAGCAGATTCCTGCCTATGTCAAACCGAAGCATCCCCTCAACCCGATTCCCTTGCCCGGAATCCCCAGCACCGTCGCCACCGACGGCAACCGGATCTTTCCGGACAGGCCCGCAAAGCCCAAGGGCCCATAAGGCTCCCTCCATGCCATGATCCCGGGGTTATGGCGTACAGCATCTACACCCACGATTCCTGGGGCCAGGTGCCTGTCGGCGATTTCGATTCGCTAGAGGAGGCCCGTCAGGCGTTCGACGCCCTCCGGCACGATGCCTGGTACGGGCAGGACGGCACGGTGAAAGGGATCGAACTGGTGCAGACCACGGCCCAGGGGGAGCGGCAGCGGCTGGAGTGGTTTGCGTTCTGAGGGGCCTCTTGCAAGGACAGAGCTGGCTACTTTTGCAGAATTCACATCAGTGACTTGAATCAGTTCAACTGAGATCGTGCAAGCCAGGCAGGAGAGCGAAGGAACAGCTAATCCTCCAGGAGAAGATGAGTACGTTTTCAATCAGCGTCGGTAGGGTGCCGTGCACGCTTGTACGCAAGCCTCACACGCTCTTCCTATTTAGAATAATGTCTCACCCTAAATCAAGGGCAGCCCATAACCAGGGCCGCCTTCTCAAAGCTGCTGGCGTTACATCGCTGGCCATCTCAGCCATGGCTGGGGCCGTGATGCTATCTGCCGGAGAGGCCAAGGCAATATGTTCCCCAAGTGGTGCACTCGGGAACATGAACCCACCCGGGACAATTGCAACTTGCAATATCATTGATCCAAATCTCGGCCCCCAGCACACACAAGCTTCCATCGTCTCCTCCAATCTGCCAGTAGGAACGGACGTGAATTATGAACTTACGGGGCTTTCCTATCCCCTAAGCCAAACCGAGATTGATACCGACTTCAATGACCCCTTCACCGGTGGCTTGGTCAACGGGAATATGGTTTTTGCTTTCTATAAAGTTGACGGACTCAACGGGACCCTCATCAACGGTGTAGACATGGCTGGCTCCTGCCTTCAGAACTGCCTAGTCACTAAAGAAGTGTTCTCCGATGTAGGGATGA
>JBIIHR010000221.1:0-3562 GCA_044235655.1 Cyanobium sp.
GCCGAACAGGTGGGTGATCGTGCCCACCCCGAAGCTGCTGTGGCTGAGCTGGTCCCCTACGGCCCAGGAATGGGACACTCCCCGACGTCTCACCGCATTGCTGGGCGCCCCTGCCATTCCGCCTCCAGCCACCTGCTTGCTTTCGGGCCGATCAATCCGGGTGAGCCGCTCCATCCGCTGCTCCCGCCGGAGGGCCGCCCCGCCGCTGCGGGGCACATCCCCTTGCAGGAGCGCCTCGGGAAGCTCGGAGAGAAACACCGAGGGCACCGCCGGCTCCCGCATCCCTCCCCAGAGGCGCCGCTCGCAGGCGTGGGACAGGAACAACCGCTCTCGGGCCCGGGTGATTCCCACGTAGCAGAGGCGCCGTTCCTCCTCGAGGGCGGCGGGATCGTCGAGGGAGCGATAGCTCGGAAAGAGCCCCTGCTCCAGTCCCACCAGAAACACCACGGGAAACTCCAGGCCCTTGCTGGCGTGGAGCGTCATCAACACCACCCGCTCCGAGGCCGTGTCCTTGTCGTCCGCATCGCCCGCCAGGGCGGCCGTGGACAGGAAGCCCTCCAGGGACCCCTCCTCGTTTTCCTCCTGGTATTGCAGGGCCGCGTTCACCAGTTCATTGAGGTTGCGGCGCCGGTCTTCCGCCTCATCGGTGGCCTCGGTGATCAGCTCCGCCAGATAACCGCTCTGCTCCATCACCCGCTGCACCATCTCAGCGGGAGGGGCATCCTGCAGCCGCTGCTGAAGATCGTTGATGAGCTCCCCGAACTGCAGGAGCCCCTTGGCGGATCGGCCCGCCAGGGAGCGCACCGCCTCCGGGTCGCTCACCACTTCCCAGAGGGGAACGCCCAGCTGGTTGGCCGCATCACTCAGCCGCTCAATGGTGGTCTTGCCGATGCCGCGGCGGGGCACATTCAGCACCCGCAGCAGGCTCACGGAATCCGCTGGGTTCACCAGCAGCCGCATGTAGGCCAGGATGTCCTTGATCTCGCGGCGGTCGTAAAACCGCAGACCACCCACCACCAGATAGGGGATTCCCCAGCGCACCAGGGCCTCCTCCATGGCCCGCGATTGGGCATTGGTGCGGTAGAGCACGGCCAGATCCCCCCAGGACAGCTCCGGGTGGGCCGCATTCAGCATGCGCATGCGGTGCACCACCGCTTCGGCCTCGGCAATTTCGTCGTCGCAGCGGGTGAGGCTGATCAGCTCACCTTCCCCCCGGGTAGGCCGCAACACCTTGTCGATGCGTTCGCTGTTGTGGGCGATCAGGGCATTGGCCGCCTGCAGGATCGTGGCGGTGGAGCGGTAGTTCTCCTCCAGCTTCACCATGGTGCGGGTGGCCGTGTCGTCCGCACCGTCGCCGAAATCGGCCTGGAATCCCATCAGGATCTTGAAATCGGCGGCGCGAAAGCTGTAGATGCTCTGATCCGCATCCCCCACCACAAACACGGAGCGATCCCTCCAGTCCTCCACCTGGTCGGGATCCTTGCCATCGGCCACCAGGAGCTTGAGCAGCTCGTATTGGGTGCGGTTGGTGTCCTGATATTCATCCACCAGCACATGGCGGAAGCGGCGGTGCCAGTAGCTGCGAATCTCGCCGTTCTGCCGCAGGAGCTCCACCGGCAGGAGGAGGAGATCATCGAAATCCAGGGCGTTGTTGGCCGCCAGGGCGCGGCGGTAGTGCCGGTAGGCCTCGGCCACCTTTCGATCCCTCTGACCGTCAGCATTCGCTTCCAGCTGGTCGGGTAACCAGCCCTGGTTTTTGGCGTTGCTGATGGCCCAGCGCACCTTCTTGGGCTCAAAGCGTTTGGGATCCAGCCCCAGCTCCTGGGTGACGATCTCTTTCACCAGGCTCTGGGCGTCGTTCTCGTCGTAGATGGAGAACTGTCGGGTCCAACGCAACCCCTCCGGGTCGTTGTACTTGTCGATGTCGAAGCGAAGCAGCCGGGCGAAAAGGGCGTGGAAGGTGCCAATCCAGAGGTCCTTGATCACCTCCCGGTAGATACGGCTCCGCAGTTGCTTCTGCTCCACCAGGGGCAGAGTGGCCCAGGGTTGGCCGAACTGGCGTTGGGCCAGGGCCTGGGCCAGTAACACCTCCAGCCGCTCCTTCATTTCCCGGGAGGCCTTGTTGGTGAAGGTCACCGCCAACAGGGCCGACGGGTCGACGCCGTGGTGCCCGATCAGGTGGGCGATGCGATGGGTGAGAGCCCGGGTCTTGCCGCTCCCCGCCCCGGCCACCACCAGCAGGGGCCCGGTGGCGTGGTCTACCGCCCGCCGTTGGGCCTCGTTCAGTCCGGCAAGGAAACTCATCGCAGGATGGTATCCAGGCGCTCGGGCCTCCTGCCACCCTTCCCCCTGGCTGGCAGGAGAGCATCAGCTGGGGTGGCCTCTGCCTAATCTCTGCCTCCTGTGAGGCCCGTGGTGGTGGTCTGATGACGCCAGCGTCCACTCCCCCGGGCCGCCCAGCGGGCTCCTACAGGCCCGACATCGACGGCCTGCGGGCCGTGGCCGTGCTGGCCGTGATCCTTTTCCACTTCAACGAAAAGCTGCTTCCCAGCGGTTTTCTGGGGGTGGATGTGTTTTTCGTGATCTCGGGTTTTGTGATCAGTGCGTCCCTGGCGCGCCGCCAGGAGAGCTGCCTTCGCCCGTTTCTGCTGGCGTTCTATGCCCGACGGGTGAAGCGGTTGCTTCCGTTGCTGATCGTCTGCGTCCTGCTCACCTCCCTGGTGGGCGCCCTGGTGATGACTCCTGGATCGGCGGAGGCCACGGCCACCTGGCAAACCGGGATTGGTGCGCTGTTCGGGGCCGGCAACCTGGTGCTGCACGCGCGCCAGCTCGACTACTTCGCCCCTGCCACGGGCCTCAACCTGTTCACCCACACCTGGTCGTTAGGTGTGGAGGAGCAGTTTTATCTGCTGTTTCCCTTTCTCGTGTTTGCCAGCGGCTTTGTCCAGGGTGCTCCGGGAGGGGGGCGCCGGTTGGCCTGGATCCTGCTGCTGATCAGTGGGGCGTCCCTGGTGGGGTGGCTGGTGCTCAACCAAAGCAATCCGGGCCTGGCCTACTACCTCTTCCCCGTGCGCTTCTGGGAAATGGCCGCTGGTGCCCTGGCCTTTCTGGCCTGGCGGGCCCGCCCTCCAGCGGCAGGACCGCTGCCGAGCCTGGCCACGACCGCTCTCGGCCTGGCCCTGTTGGCCTCGCTCCTAGTGCCCAAGACCCAGGCAACGCTCTCGACGGTGGCGGTGGTGGCCGTGACCGCTGGGTTGCTCTGGGCCCTCCAACCCCATCAGATCCCTGCCCTGCTTCTGAGCACGGCTCCGATGCGCCAGATCGGCCTGCTCTCTTATGCGCTCTACCTCTGGCACTGGAGCGTGCTCTCCATCAGCGCCTGGACCGTGGGCATCCACCCCTGGACCGTGCCCTTCCAGGTGGGCCTGATCCTGTTGTTAGCCATCTGGAGTCATCACACGATTGAAACGCCCTTCCGCCAGGCCCCCTGGGGGCCAACCCCGGGCCGCACCGTTCTCTACGGAGTTCTGGCCGTGGCTGTTTCAAGCCTGGTGATCTTTGG